>CAIWHI010000537.1 GCA_903912435.1 uncultured Bacteroidota bacterium
TACCCGGTAATAAATTCAGTAGATCTGACCTAATTAGATCTCAGAGGGAAATTGCAAACCTAGGTTTCTTTGACCAAGAAAAAATAGGCATCCAACCTAAACCACACCCAGAGGATGGTACCGTTGATATCGATTACACTGTGGTAGAAAAATCAAGCGACCAGTTGCAATTATCTGCCGGTTTTGGTGGTGGTGTTAACTTCTATGGCAACGTAGGTATCACCTTTAATAACTTCTCAATCCGCAATATTTTCAAACCTAAAATGTGGGACCCATTACCGGTAGGCGATGGTCAGAAATTCTCTATCAGCTATGCATCAAATGGTGCTTATTACAACTCATTGACTACCGCTTTTACAGAGCCATGGTTGGGGGGTAAAAGGCCTAATGCATTAACTGCTAATATCGTTTATAGTAAGTATTCTGCAGCAGCAATTGGTACTAATCCTAATCTTTCCTTCCTGCGCATGGCAGGCGGTGGTTTAAGTATGGGTAAGCGCCTTAGCTGGCCAGATAACTATTTCGTATTTAACTATGGTATTTACTATAATAACTATAGGCTGAATAATTATGCACTAGTGTCTAATTTCTCTAATGGATACAGCAATGATATGCACTTTAAGTTTGTAATATCACGCAATTCAATTGATCAGCCACTTTATCCACGTGCGGGATCTAATGTGTCGTTTACCTTACAATTGACTCCGCCATATAGTGCCTTCTCTAATACTGATTTCTCTACCGAATCAACTGAAAATAAATACAAGTGGATAGAGTATCATAAGTACAAATTCACTGCCGATTTTTACCAGAAAATCTATGGTAATCTTGTGGTTAGAATGGCTACCAAGGCAGGCTTTTTGGGGTATTACAACTCAGGTATAGGATTCTCTCCATTCGAGCGTTTCCAGACAGGTGGTGATGGTTTGTCGGGTTATTCATATTTCGTAGGTAAGGATATCATCAGCCAGAGAGGATATGAGGTATACAATAGTGCTGCAACAATATTTAATAAATTTACTGCCGAAATTCGTTATCCATTCTCACTGAGCCCTACGGCTACTATTTATGGTTTGGCGTTTGCTGATGCTGCAAATGGATGGGATAATTTCAAACAATACAACCCCACAAAGTTGAACCGCGACGTAGGTTTAGGTATCCGTATCTTCCTGCCCATGTTTGGTTTGCTGGGTCTTGACTATGGTATAGGAATAGATAGGTATAATCCTGCAACCGGTGCAACAGGGTTTAAGGATATGGCCAAGTTCAACTTTATGCTTGGTTTCGAGCCGGAATAGTGGGATGCAATATTAGTTCTTAGTCGTTTGAATTTCAATACATAGCGAAAAGTTAAAGTGTTTGTGAATGCCCCGGTGACAATAAACCATGGTATTAAATTAAGGTCAAAACTTTACTAAAAAAGGAATTTATATGAAAAAAGTATTGTTCAGTTTATTGTTTTTTGTAGCAATAGCCACCGGAGCCGGTGCACAGCATTATTGTATCATCGACTCTAAGTATATACTTGAGAAGGTAAATGACTACAAGGATGCCCAGACTAAGCTAGACAACCTATCTAAGGCATGGCAGGATGAGATTGATAATAAGATGGCCGAGGTAGACAAAATGTATAAGGGCTACCAGGCGGAGAAACCTATGCTATCTGATGATATGCGTAACAAGCGCCAGGATGAAATAGTAGCTAAAGAAAAAGCAGCTAAGGACCTGCAAAAGCAGCGCTTTGGTTATGAGGGCGACCTTTTCAAGAAACGTCAGGAATTCATTAAACCCATACAGGACAGGGTATTTAATGCGGTTCAGAAAATGGCATCATCCAAAGGTTATGATGTGGTACTAGATAAATCGGGTGGAATAACACTTTTTTATGCCGACCCTAAGCTGGATAAGAGTGATGAAGTTTTAAAAATTCTTGGAATAAACAAATAATGGAGTTTACTTTGCACTTCGAAAGTCTATTTACATTATAGTATTTAATATAAAGAAAGCAGTAAAACAAACAAATAGAAAAACCATAATGAAAAAGTTCGTATTATTTCTTGCCTGCGGCCTTATGATGGGTCAGGTACTTTTTGCACAGTCAGCTTCATTGAAAATTGGATTTATCAATTCTGCTGAACTGCTTTCATCTATGCCTGAGCGCACAAAGGCAGATAGTGATGTAACTAAATATGCCAAGTCTTTCCAGGATCAGATAGACATCATGATGAAGGATTACCAGACTAAGGGTCAGGCTTATCAGAAAGACGAAAAGACAATGACCGAAGCGATGAAGGAAGTAAGGATGAAGGAAATTCAGGACTTACAAAACCGCATTGAAAGCATACAGCAGAGTGCCCAGGAAAAATTAAGCAATAAGAAACAAGAATTGTATCAGCCAATTATTGATAAGGTAAACAAGGCACTTAAGGAAGTGGCTAAGGATAAGGGTTATGATTTCATCTTCGACCAGGCGGCAGGAAGTGCATTATTGTATGGTAAAGATACCTATGATATCACACCAATCCTAAAAGCGAAATTGGGTATTAAGTAAATTTCTTACATCTAGTTTTTATTTGCCCCGGACTAATAAGTTCGGGGCTTTTTTGTGTGTAGATTGGGTGGGGGATGATTTTGAGAGCAGGTAACCACACAGGTATGGTATTTTACTTTTTCATTCCCGACCCCGTGACCCACACCCAAATGAGGGGTTTAGGCAATCTGTATAAAATTGAAATTAGGGGATGTTTGATGAGGTGTGTGATGGGTGGTAAACTATCTTTCGTAATTTACCGATCACTTACCACTCTGCATTTTTCTTGTAATTCTCGGCCTGTTCAAATATTTCCTTATACACCTCGTCCCTATCTACCGGCGGGTAATCGCTTTCTGCCAATAGTATTATCAGATCCACTTTGAGCTCCGATTTTATATCGTCACGTTTGCTCCAGTCGGTATACTTGGCTTTATCATCCACTACAGCCTTTACTTTTTGTGCCAGTATTATGAGCTTATCTTCGGGGTAATCAAAATCATACTTTACAGCAAGGGCTTTCAGGATATCGTAAAAAGCCTTTTCCTCAAAGTCTATGCCCATGTCTTTGAAAGAGTTCTTTTCCTTCATCATGGCATAGTAAAGGTCTATGATTTCGTTGGTGAAATCTTCAAGCACCTCACTTCTTAGCACATCATCTTCCTTACGCTCATTGTATTTATTCACTATGGCCTGCATCCGCTTTGAGAAGTCAACACCCATTATCTTGTTCACCTTCCTTATTTCTTCTATTGCCTTGGCCAGTAGTTTTTGCAGTAGCTTTATCTTGGTATTGGGCAGTTTTATCTTGTCTATTTTATTCAGGTAGTCGGGGTCAAAAATGTCTATCTCGGTTTGGTTCTCGTCTCCAAGCTTAAAAATCTCTTGCACACCATTACTTTCTATTGCCTCCTTACTCATTTCCCTCACTTTGGCATTCATTTGGGCAGTGTCGGGGGCAGCTCCTTTGGTCAATTTATGGATGATGGAGCGTACAGCCAGGTAGAAATGTATCTGGTTTCTTTCCTGCTCGGTGATAGATTCGCTACCCAGGCAAATATCATAAGCTGCTTTCA
>CAIWHI010000538.1 GCA_903912435.1 uncultured Bacteroidota bacterium
ACCCCTGTTACACTGCCACTTGTTGAATTGATATTAGCAATTGAGGAATTTGAACTACTCCAGGTACCACTACCGGAATTGGAAAGCGAGGAGGTTAACCCTGCACAAATATTAGTACTGCCACTAATTGCAGAAGGTAATGGGTTGACCGTAACAACAGTTCTGGTAAAATTGCTACCACAAGTTGAATATATTGAATAAGTAATAATAGTAGTGCCGGAAACCAATCCGCTTACATCACCTGTGGTGCTTATCGTTGCTATTGTAATATTACTGCTGGTCCAGCTACCGCCAGTTACCAGATTACTTAGTGTGGTTGTGGAGCCGGGACAAACTGTTCTGGTACCGGCAATAGAACCCGCATTGGGTATGGAATTAATGGTTAATGTAGTAGTAGCAGAAGAGATGCCACATGAATTAGTTAATGAATAAGAGATTATAGGATTGCCTGCGGCAACACCATTTACAGTTCCGAATGATACTGTGGCCTGGGCAGAATTACTGGTACTCCATAATCCACCTGAAACTGAATTACTTAGGGTGGTTGTACCTCCCACGCATAGTGTTGTGGTGCCGGTGATAGTACCCGTATTTGGAACGGTATTTACAGAAACCGTTTTGTAAGCATTGCATCCATTATTTGAATATGTGATTGTAGTAGTTCCAATGGCAATACCACTAACTATACCCGAGGTAGAGCCAATATCCGCAATTGATGAATTAGCAGTTGACCAAATTCCACCCGTTGTTATATCAGATAGGGTGGAATTTGCACCGGTACAAACTACCGCAATACCGGTAATAGCGGCGGGTGATGCTGTTACTGTTACACTCCTGGTGGCTAAGCAACCTGCCAGTGTATATGAAATATTTGTTACCCCTGCCAGCACACCTGTTACGATACCTGTTGTAGCACCAATGGTTGCATAAGATGTGAGGCTGCTGGACCATGTACCACCTGTGGAGCTTGTAGTAAGAGTGATGGTACTACCTGTGCAAACGTTATTTAAACCACTAATTGCAGATGGTGAAGCATTGATGGTTACAGTTTTGTAAACTGCACAATTGCCTTTGGTATAGGTGATGTTGGAAGTACCTGCCACCAATCCTGTAACAATACCTGATGATGAACCAATAACAAGCACTGTAAGATTATCTGCCTGCCATGTGCCACCGGTTGTAGTATTGGTTAATGTAGTTGATGCCCCCTCACAGGCACTTGCTGTACCTGTAATGGCGGCTGGCGAGGTATTTACACTTAGCGATTGTGTAGCAGAACAACCATTAATAGTATAATTAATAGTTGTAACCCCTGCCAAAAGGCCATTTACCAGACCAGTCGTTGATCCTACTGTTGCATAGGAACTCAATATACTTGACCACGTGCCTCCTGAAGTTGCATTAGTAAGCATAATAGATGAACCAGTACAAACTATTGATGGCCCCGATATGGGTGCAGGCGATGTATTAACCGTTAGTGATTTTGTAGCGTAACAATTAGCAGTTTGATAAGAAATGGTTGCATTACCTGCCGCTACCCCGGTACAAATACCAGTGCTCCCTACTATTGCTATAGAAGTATTACTGCTCACCCATGTACCTCCAGCAGTTAGGTCAGCGAGTGTGGTTGTTAGTCCTGTACAAACCACAGCCGTACCCGTTATTGCGGCAGGTGCAGTTATTACACTCATAGATTTGGTTGAGGTACAACCATTCATATTATAGGATATAGTAGTGGAGCCAGCAAGATTACCAGTTACTATACCTGATGCTGAACCTATAGAGGCATACGATGAAAGTGAACTTGTCCAATAACCACCAGAACTTGTTTCATTCATTGTTGTGGTGGTTCCTGTACATACAATATTTGCACCCGTAATTGCATCGGGGGTTGGGTTAATGGTAAGGGTCTTGAGGCTATAACAAGCACCCAAAGCATAGGTAATATTCACCACACCGGGTGATAAACCTGAAACAACTCCTGTAGAGGAACCTATGATGGCCATTGTGGTATTAGAACTACTCCAGTTACCGCCAGTTGTTGCATCAGCAAGGGTTACATTATTGCCTGTACAAACCAATGTTGTCCCTGTAATTCCAAGTGGGGTAGGACTAACTGTAACATGTATTACCGTGATTGCCATAGCACTACCATCACTCACCTGTACCTTAAATGAATCATTACCTGAATATCCCAGAGCTGGAGTATAATACATTCCTACAGTTGATACTGTTCCACCATTTGTTGCTATGGAATATGTTGCCAAAGCAGATCCATGTATTGGAGCTGCTACCAGACTCCAGGTAAGGGTTTGGGTGGTATCAAAATCGTTTACTGACAAATAGCTATTTACTGGGTTGGAAACAGAGCTGGCGCATACAGCCATAGATTGTGATGCGCCACCATTAAAAGTTGGTGGGTGATTAGGGATAATTTCGCGAACAACATAATTATTGAAATCAGTAAAGTAAATATTACCAATACAATCTACGGCTACACTAGATGGTTCATTAAGCAGGGCTGCTGTTGCATTTCCACCATCGCCACTATAACCACTTGTGCCGCCTGAGCCTGAAATAGTAGTGATAATGCCGGTACTGCTGACCTTTCTGATACAATGACTGCCACCCTCGGCAATATAGATATTGCCATATGCATCGGCAACAACACCCTCTGGTGAGCGCATAGTAGCCGCCGTTGCCTGCCCCCCATTTCCACTATAACCATAGGAGCCATTACCTGCAAACATACTAATAATACCAGATGTATTTACCTTACGAATATTGTTATAATAATGGTCAGCGATATAAATATTGCCTGCATTATCTGCACATACTCCCCATGGTGCGCCTATTTTGGCATTAGTTGCCGCACCGCCATTGCCACTAAGGCCAAACAATCCATTGCCTGCAACAGTTGTAATAATACCCGAGGTATTTACTTTTCTAATTACATCATTATAGCTATCAGCAATATATAAATTGCCTGCTGCGTCGCAAGCAATCTTATAGGGTGTGCCAATAGAAGCTGCAGTTGCCTGTCCACCATCACCGGTCCAGGAGTTTGAACCATTACCTGCATAGGTGCTTATCATTCCTGAGGGATTTACCTTACGTATTCTGTGATTTACCCCATCTGAAATATAAAGATTGCCTGATGCATCCAGGGTTACGGCTTCCACATTGTTGAAATTAGCTGCAGTAGCTGGGCCACCATCACCATAAAAACCATACGTGCCATTGCCTGCAAATGTGCTGATGACACCGCTTGAATTAACCATGCGTACCATATTATTTTCATCAGCTATATACATATTGTTGGCACAATCTATAGCCACACATTTGGTTTTATTCATTTGTGCTGATGTAGCAGCACCGCCATCGCCTGAATAACCGCTTGTTCCATTTCCAGCTTTGTTAATAATAATTTGTGCATATGATGGTATAACTAACAATAAAAGAGGAATTATAAGAATTGCTAAGCCAATGGACTTAATGGCTAAACGAGAAAGAGAAATGGTTTGGTAAAATTTATTGGAGAGGGTTGTGAAGCCAGTCTTAATTGAAGAATTACTATACATAAGTATAAAATTGTATAAACGTTAATGGGTTGATCTACTATGGGTAGATAACCTAGCAATTTACCCCAAAATTCTGAATTTGTTATTTTTTAGAGCAATTAATTAACGAACGGATAACTATTGGAGGGTGGAATTAATATTTTGGGCAATATTTAGGGGGTAATGAGTATGTTTTTTGGAAAATCCTTCCAGAATGGGGAATTTAGCCTCCTACTGAGCCACCCTCATTTTCTGATGATTCATTTCGTGTTTCTTTGAATTCAATTTTGCCGAATTTATAATAGAAGCTAATATTGAAAACCATTTGGACGTATTTTCTTGTACTTACAGTATTGAAATTGGCACCACTTATATAGGTGGTTTGTTCCATATAAGTATTGAATGGGCTAGAGGTATATATTGATAAACTAGCCTTGTTTTCCTTAAATTGTTTTCTGAATCCTAAATTGTAATAATAATTATCCGGGTATTTGCCCTGAACTTCATAGCGCACCGAATTATAGGTATAATAAGCCTCTGCAGTAGTAGTTTTACTAAATTTATAAGTAGCATTGGCATTCATTCTCCAATTTAAGCTGTTTTTGGGGGTGCCTCCTTTTAGGTTGCTTTCTACATATTTTTCATTGCCACCAAAGCCAAACCTTAATTCAAGTTTTTGGGTAAAGGCAATGGTGCCTGATGCATAAATGCCCCCAATTTGCTGGATACCTGCATTGATGGTGGTTGCCAGGCTAGCATTTCTATAAGTGGTATCACCAACGGTAAAAGCCGGATAAAAGGTGGTAAATCCCTGCCAATCGAAATCAGAATACCTATAAAAGCCAGATGCGTAGATTGAGTTACCTTTTTCGAATGATTTATAATAGCTCAACTCAAAACTATGAATTTTCTGAGGTTGGAGATTAGGGTTTCCCTGGGATAAATTTGCTGGGTCGGCAGCAACTACATAGGGATTTAATTGGCTAAAACCTGGTCTTTGTATCCTTCTTGAATAACTCAGCCTTATATTGGCATTATTTTTAAGGTTTCGGGATAGCACGGCTGATGGTGATAAGAAATAATATAATACACTAGCGAGGCTATCCTGGGGATAGGATAGATGGGTTGCTTCTTCTCTAAGCCCCAATTTCATTCCATAGTTTTTGTTGATAGGAAAGGAGAGACTTGCATAAGCGGCATAGACTTCTTTGATGAAGTTGAAAGCATCATACTGGCGAGCATTAGGATAATAATTATCTATTGTTGTATCCAGGGTATACTTTTCAGAAGTGCTACTGGTTGAGTTCAGGCTGGCTTTGAGACCACAACTGAGCATGATATCCTTGGTGAATGGATGGTTATAGTCAGCAGTAAAATACCTGTTGGTTTCGTTTTGATTATTATTACTCTTTGACCCCGCATACAGTAAATTACCATTAAAAAACTGGCTTAGCCAATATTTATATGCACTATTTCCATAACTTTCCTGATAGCTAATTGTCAATTCCTGGTTTTCCTTTTCGAATTTCTTTTTATAGTTGATATTCCAGTCTACTGAGCGGTATCTATAATAGTTATTGGTATTCCTTAAAGAACTGGTATCAGAATAAGGATAATATAAGATATTGTATTGCCGGGAGGAACCATTATTTTCATTTCCGAAATTATTATAGCTCACAGATCCGTTAAAATCGTGTTTTTTTGTGATTGCCCAGTCGAAACCTGATGCAATACGGTAACCGTTTCTTATTACATCTCCATAACTATTTTGTTGCATTTCGGTACTATCGCTTTTTCTATCAGACCCCGACCATGAGCGGGTATTAATCTGACAATTGCCGCTAAGGGAAGCATTAAGGTCAAGGTCACCGTTTTTTATGTGGAGGTTTGTAGAGCCATTTTGATTACGGCTACCGCCCGACAGGTTTATACTGCCATTGGTACCTTTAGCCTTGTTGTCTTTAAGAATAATATTAATGATACCCCCGGCACCCTGGGCATCATATTGCGCACCAGGGCTGGTAATCACCTCAACACTTTTTATCAAACTTGCTGGTATAGATTGTAAGGCTGCGGCAAGGTTATTGTCGAAAAGAGTTGAGGGCTTACCATTAATGAATACTCTTACGTTCTGGCTGCCTTGTAACTCTACATTACCATCAATATCCACCGCTATCTGAGGTATTTTTCTCATTACATCAGTGGCTACACCACTTTGGCTACTTATATCTTTTTCTACATTGTAAACCATTTTATCAATATGGTTTTCCATAAAATTCCTGGAACCTTTTACTACAACTTCTTTAATGGTTTTTGAAATACCCGATATAAG
This sequence comes from uncultured Bacteroidota bacterium, assembly GCA_903912435.1. GTDB lineage: Bacteria > Bacteroidota > Bacteroidia > Chitinophagales > Chitinophagaceae > Nemorincola. The sequence continues at coordinate 5,893 of CAIWHI010000538.1, forward strand.
CACATCGCCAACTTTTACACTAACTGCCTTATCATTAAGCATAATACCGGTAATGGTGCGGGGGGTATAACCCATAAAATCGCATTTGATATAATATTCGCCGGGTGCAAGATTGTCAACTGTGAATTGGCCTTTATCATCAGTAATCATGCCTCCGGCTACATTAGTGGTGCCTGTAAGAAAAGCACTAACTGTAGCATAATCAATAGGTTGTCTTGTAAGAGAGTCTAAAATGCGTCCCCTGATTTTACAAATGCCTTTGGAAGGCAACGATTGCGAAAGCCCGGTGAGAAAAGTAATTAAGAACAGACTTAAGCAAAAAGTAAATTTCATGAGCGCCAAAAACCAGTGATTAAAGTGCAATATGCTAATAAATGATCAAAAAGTAGGGTTTTGGATGGGGGAATTTTGGAGGATTGGAGATTAATATATTTCGCATTTGGATGTTCTATTACGGAATTAACCGCATTTTCTTATCTCGATTAGCACTGCTGCCATTGACAAGTTCGGCTTATGAGGGTCTTTGTTCAAAAAATTTGTTAGTCAATCGGAGACCTCACCCCGGTCCTCTGCCAAGGAGAGGGTGTCGTATCCGACCTTATCTGATAGTGGCTTTTGGATGTCATACGCAAGTGAAAGTGGTACAGGGATTGAGCTGTGATTTCACTTTCGGCTGTTGTTCTTTGAATACCAGTCGCAGACTGGGTTATTTAGTAGACACGAGTGGTCCTTCGGAACACTCGCGCCAGTGGGAGGATGGCTTTCGGGAATGTGCCTTGCATAAAAGAAAAATTCCTGCGCCCCATGGTATACTTTATTTAATCAAAGTTCCTAACCTAAATTGCATGATATATATTCAACTAGCGCTCACCAACAACAATACTAACAGACCCTTTAAAAAACCTTTTGCCAAATCCGAATTCCTTGCCGAAATTTGGCACAGTTTCATTGCCAATTATAAAACTAGCCTAATGCATTCGTTTAAGGAACTTGTACACCAATTTGAACAAAGATTTACGGCAACCTTGCCATTTTCACCCAATCCTGCTACACTTTATGATCCTTGCCGCTATTTGTTGCAGCTTGGTGGTAAACGCATAAGGCCGGTATTGTGTCTGATGGCTTGTGAACTTTTTGGCGATATTAATGATGATGCATGGCAGGGGGCGATTGGCATTGAGCTCCTACATAATTTCACACTTATACATGATGATATAATGGATAAGGCCCCACTAAGGCGGGGTAATCCTACGGTTCATGCCAAATATGGCTTGACTGCCGGTATATTATGTGGTGATGTGATGTGTATTTATGCCTATGAGCAATTGGGAAGCATACAAAATTCGCTAGGACCAATCATGCAGATTTTTAGTCGCACGGCTATAGAGATTTGTGAGGGGCAACAACTGGACATGGATTTTGAGCAACGAAATGATGTGCAAATTGATGAATACCTGAATATGATAGCCCTTAAAACATCAGTTTTATTGGGGTGCAGTCTTAAGATGGGGGCGATATCTGGCGGTGCCTTGGGCGATAATGCCAATAAACTATATACCCTGGGCAAGTATATGGGTATAGCCTTTCAGTTGCAGGATGATTATTTGGATGCATTTGGAGATGCAGCAAAATTGGGTAAGCAAAGTGGGGGAGATATTAAGGAAAATAAGAAAACCTACCTACTACTGAAGGCGTTGGAAAATGCCAATAACCAACAGAAGAAGGAGATTGAATTGTTGTTGAAATCGGATAGTGAGGATAAGGTGCCGGCTATGCTGGAATTGTTTAGGGCTACGGGTGCTGATAAAGCTTGCCGTATGGAGGTGGAAAAATATACGAAGTTGGCTTTTGAATATTTGGAAGACCTGGCTGTGCCTACTAAAAGGAAGGCACCACTAAAGGAGTTGGCGGAATATTTGTTGATGAGGGAGTGGTAGGGGTTTTGGGGTGTGATGAAGCTTTTGTCTTGAACTATGATTAAGTTGATTTTCTGAGGTGCTATGATTTCTGCGAGCGATGGAGCAGATTTGACAATTTTAGAAAGTTGTCAAATCTTTAGGCCCTAAAATTCATTTTGTTTTGAGCTGGCATTAAGCTTATGTTTTGAACTATGATTAAGCTGATTTTTTTAATTATATTTTCCTTTTTACCTTCTCTTTACAGACCGGTAGTCCCTCTGGGACACATAGCCTTTTGGCCAGGGTTTGCTACAAACCGGTAGCCCCTCTGGGGCTAGAATAGAATCAAAAATGGCTAAATGAGGAATATACTTTTACCCTTCCATTTCCTTTAGGTTTTCACGTATTTGATCTAAGTGGCGTTCAGTATGTTTGATTGAAAAATACATCCAGTCGGAGATGGTCATTTCGCCCAGGGCAGGATGTTTGAAAACCCTGTTAT
>CAIWHI010000539.1 GCA_903912435.1 uncultured Bacteroidota bacterium
CGAAAGTTCGCTTTGTTTCGCAACAAACGTTTAATAGCCCAGTCGAATCGGATGGTATTACTCATTTCTTTTAAATTGAAACTATACAAAAGTAAGAAAATTATCTACGAAAATTTGCACTTAATCCTGATGCACTTAATCACTTAACTTTGCCCCTCACACAGCAGCAATGCAAATCCCCTTAAAACAGAAACTTAAAAAGCTTATCAAAAAAGCTGCACTCTATTGCCTGGGGATGGTGGTGGTATTTCTGCTTATAGACTGGATAAGCCCTGTAAATACCCAATTACACTTTGCACCAATTGTAGAAGCTAGCGATGGTACGGTATTGCATGCCTATATAGCCCGCGACCACCAATGGCGCATTAAGACCCGCCTTAATGAAATTACCCCTGAACTAAGAAAGGCGATTCTCTTCAAGGAAGATAAACATTTCAATGCCCATTTTGGCATCAACCCTATGGCTGTGGGTAGGGCGATTGTCAATAATATTTTTAAGCTAAAACGCACATCTGGGGCTTCAACTATTACCATGCAGGTGGCACGGTTGCTCGACCCTAAACCCCGTACGTATATCAATAAGTGTTTAGAAATGTTCAGGGCCACGCAGTTGGAACTGCATTATAGTAAGGATGAGCTACTGCAATTATACTTTAACCTGGTTCCTTATGGGTCTAATATTCAGGGGGTGAAGGCGGCATCACTTTTTTACTTTAACAAAACCCCAGACCAACTATCGCTGGCGGAAATAACTGCGCTTAGCATTATACCCAACAGGCCCAACTCGCTGGTGATGGGTAAGGATAATGATAAAATTGTTGTGGCACGGAATAAATGGTTGAAACGGTTTGAAGAGGGTAACCTTTTTCCTAAAAGCGTGATTAATGATGCCCTCCACGAGCCACTGAACGCCTATAGGCATAGTGCACCCAATGGAGTGCCGCAATTTGCCTACAGAATGAGGGGCAGCGCACCGGGGGCACTGGAAATAAAGACAACCCTCAATGCCAAGGGGCAACAGAAGGCTGAAGAGATAGTGACCAACTATATGAACCAAATGAAGATGCACAATATCAATAATGCATCGGTGCTGGTGGTAGATAATAAGACTCATAAGGTGATAGTATATATAGGCTCGTCGGACTTTGCTGATAGGTTTCATTTTGGGCAGGTAGATGGTATAAGGGCATTGCGTTCACCGGGCAGCACTTTAAAACCCCTGCTATATGGCGTTTCATTCGACAGAGGACGAATTACCCCTAAGACAATAATAGCTGATGTACCCATAAATATAAAAGGCTATTCGCCCGAAAACTATGATAGGTTGTTTAGGGGGAATGTAACAGTGGAATATGCCCTAAGTAACTCGCTGAATATACCCGCTGTAAAACTATTGGAACTGGAAGGGATTGGGAATTTTTCGAATATCCTGACGCAGGCAGGGTTTACCTCTATACAGAAAAACAAAAATAAAATAGGGCTATCGCTCATATTGGGTGGATGTGGGGTAAGGCTGGAGGAGCTTACTGCATTGTACAGCTCTTTTGCCAATGATGGTAAGTATTTCCCCTTGCAATACATAGCCGAGGATAGCAGTAAGGAAGTAAAGAAGACGGCTCAGAAAAAAACAAATGATTCTGCGGGCCTAAATAATGTTATTCTCTCCCCTTCTGCCAACTATATGCTCACCAAAGTATTGTCGGAACTGCATAGACCCGACCTGCCCAATGCCTATGATGAAGCAAGGGGAATACCCAAAATAGCCTGGAAAACAGGCACCTCATATGGGCGTAAAGATGCCTGGAGTATTGGGTATAATAAGCATTACACCATAGGTGTGTGGATAGGTAATTTTTCTGCTGCAGGGGTTCCCGACCTTAGCGGGGCATCAACGGCTACACCTTTATTATTCCAGCTTTTTAATGCGCTGGACCATGATGCGGCTAATGAATGGCTGGAACCCCCACCCGACCTGGCCTTCAGGCTGGTATGCCCCGAAACTGGTAAGGTACCTAATGACTTTTGCCATAACCAGGTGATGGATTACTATATGCCGGGCATATCAACCAAC
>CAIWHI010000540.1 GCA_903912435.1 uncultured Bacteroidota bacterium
ATGTGCAGTTTCAGTTCGGGGTTAATCTGCATCAAGCGTTCCCCCATCAGGGCCACCTTGCTTTGCCCGTGGGTGGTGGCCATAGCTGGTAGTTGCCGGTTACGGTTACTAGGGTCTACCACATCACCGTCTATAATAGTCATTTCACCAATTCCCGACCTACATATAAACTCTGCCGCAAAAGACCCTACACCCCCCATACCCACTACCAGCACATGTGCGTTGTTGAGTTTGGTAAGGTTTTCTTTGCCTATTAATAATTCGGTGCGGGAAAGCCATGCGGTATCGGTCATCATTGATTAAATACAGTTTTGTAATTCTGTTGAACCTGCAAAATAAGTTCATCTTCACTGCATTTCCTGATATGTGTCGCCCTTCTATAAATTTCTTTTATATCCGCCCCACTATCATCTGTTTCCAGGAAAAATCGCTCCTTATCTATATGTGCCAGAAAACCTGCAGTCGGAGACTCGGGTTTCAGTATGGCCGATCCAAACGATAAGTAATACCCCTTGTCGAGTAAAACCTGCCCTATGCTCTCCTTATTATTATATCCATGTATGATAACCGGTGATTCATTTGGTGAAATTTGGAGCACCCCTATCAATTCTGGATAAGCTCTTACACAATGTATTACCAGTGGCTTATCCAGCGAATTAGCCAGGTAGATCTGCTTTTTGAAAACGGTCATCTGCAAATGCCAGTCGGTTTTGCATAATTTATCCAGCCCACATTCCCCTATAGCCACCACATTGGGCAATGCTGCTAATGACTCTAATAACTCAAAATCACGATTCCAATTTTCCAGATACCAGGGGTGCAATCCCAGGCTACAAACCACTCCCTTTTTAGCCTCCTCAAAATCTTTATAAAAATTCAATATGGATATATTCCCATTTATTGGGCTAGTTAAATGATGGGTATGGATATCAATATGGCCGGGCATTTGGGTGGCGAATTGTTTTTTGGGGACTGAAAAATATACCTTAGAAGCAAATATACCCCCATGTGAATTTAAAACTATCAATGTAAAGGAATTGTATCTTAAAGGATAAAAATGGGATGATAAAAAACTAGGTAGTAACAGTTGCAAATGTTTTGTCAAATATTTTTCAGCCAATTAAAAAATCCCTAAGTTTGAGTAAGAATCACAAAAGCAAATCTCTAAACTAATACAGATATGGGTATTTTCAGTAAACTGATGAATGAATTTATCGACATTATTGAGTGGGTTGATTCGGGCAACGAAACCATTGTCTGGAAATTTCCCCGCTACCAGAATGAGATAAAAATGGGTGCCAAACTCACCGTACGTGAATCACAAGTGGCTGTTTTCATGAACGAAGGCAAGATAGCCGACGTGTACCAGCCCGGTATGTATACCCTCACAACCGAGAATATGCCCATCATGACCACCCTCAAGGGTTGGAAATACGGGTTCAACAGTCCTTATAAGGCAGATGTTTATTTTGTAAGCACCCACCAGTTTACCAACCAGAAATGGGGTACTAAAAA
>CAIWHI010000541.1 GCA_903912435.1 uncultured Bacteroidota bacterium
CCAAGATTCCAGCAGGTATTTACGTCTATATAAGGGAGTACCAATTCCTTTCCAAACGAAAATTACCTGCTTATGAACAAATACCTACTTTTTCTAATTATTGGGCTATTTTGCACTAAATCTATTCTCTCGGCCCAGGCACCTTTCTTAACCAGAGATTCCATCAATATCAACAATATCAATGCAACAGTAATGGTGCATGGAGACATGTGGTGGGACCCTACTCTTGGAATTGCCGCATGCAAATTTCCAAATGGTTCTCAGAAGATAATATCATTCGCAAGTTCCATTTGGCTATCAGCCATCGACAATAGTGATCAATTACATGTTTCAGCCCAAACATATAGGCAAGGAGGAAACGATTACTGGCCCGGACCACTGGATGCTGCGGATACCCTTACCTATGCCACTTCTCATGATTGGGCTAAAATATGGAAGATCAATAAGACGGATATTGATGCATTTTTAGGTCTTTCTACCCATTCAGTATCAACAACCCCGATGTCTATACTTACCTGGCCTGGCAAGGGCAACCTGTTTGCTACAGGCAATGGTGGAGCCCCATTATCAATTACAACTGATATGGCCCCATTTGTGGATGTAAACGGAGATGGAATTTATGACCCAATATTAGGCGATTATCCTGATATTAAAGGCGATCAGGCACTTTGGTGGGTCTTTAGCGATAATGGCCCAACACATAATAATACTAATGGCAATAAATTAGGCATTGAAGTGCATGCAATGTCCTATGCATGGAACAGGGGAACCTATATTGACAATTCCATATTTTACGAATACGACCTCTTAAATAAGTCTACCAACAATTATAATAATTTCAGATTAGCCTTATGGAGTGATGCTGACTTGGGATACTATTACGATGATTTTATTGGCTTTGACTCTACCAGACGCATGGCTATTGAATACAATGGCACACAAGATGATGGTGCTGGCGCAGGTCATCCAGCCAATTCTTATGGACTTAACCCACCCCAGGTTGGTTATAGTTTTGCTTATACACCCGGAGATGGATTAACCAGTTTTGAACCAGCAGGAAGCTTTACAACTTACAACAATGACTTTTCAGCTATTGGAATCCCAAATATTGACTCCAACAGTTACAACTACATGCATTCAAAACTAGAAAACGGGAAGAGTATTGCCTGGAATCGCAGGCTTGGGACTGCACCATGTGGTGGTTTTGATTCTACAGCTGACCTAAAATATTTGTATCCTGATGACCCATCAAATCCAACAGGATGGAGTGAATGTAATTGTGGTAATTTACCTGGGGACAGACGTTTTATACTATCAACAAATGACTTTACATTAAACATAGGAGAGCAGAAAAAAGTAGTAATTGTACAAAGTGTTGCCGACTCGGCAGGTGGTTGTCCTGTCACCAATTTCGATAAAATAAAAACGGTGGCAGATACTGCCCATAATGCCTACCGAAGAGCGGCCAGCCATACTCCAGTCATTCCTCCTAAATCAATCCCTCATGCCTACCCCAACCCTGCCCACGATTACCTTTATCTTGAAAACGGTGGAAAAACTATTAATGTAGAAACAATTTCCATAATAAACTCTATAGGCCAGAAAATACCATGCGAGCCAATATTATCAAACAACAAATACTCCATCAATATATTATTTTTACCTTGTGGGGTATATAGCCTTTTATACCAGATAGATGGCAAAACGCAAAACACTCTTTTTATAAAACAATAAACCAAAATATCTTTATGATTAAACTACTGATTCCTATCTTGCTAGCTTGTTGCTCCATCCTGTCCCAAGCCCAAACCCCTTTCTCTGATTACAATATCATAGATATAAACAATATCAACG
>CAIWHI010000542.1 GCA_903912435.1 uncultured Bacteroidota bacterium
ATTGATTTGTTAACCCAATTTGCATGCAAGGACCAACAATACTTACTTAGTATTATCTCCAAAGAGATTCTAGCTACTAACTCCAAGGCGTATCTAACTCCTATTTACCAACTACTATCTACCCTTTACTCTCTACAATCTACAAAGCGTATCTTTCTACTTTCTACTCTCTACTTTCTACCTACCTACCTATCGGCAGGCAGGCTCTCTACTTCTTTAATCATCCACAAATCGCAGCCAAAATGACCTGAATTGCCCATTGGCCCTTTTAGGTAAGTGAAGCCACATTGCTCATAAAGGCTCATGGCATTTTTCAGTTCGGGCATGGTTTCCAGGTAGATTTGGGTAAAGCCATGGTTTTGGACACTCTCAATGCATTTTTCAATCATTAGTTTACCATAGCCTTTCCGCCTGTATTCAGGAAGTAGATACAGTTTTACCAATTCGCAACAACCTTTGGGCAAACCCACAGTAGGGAAGATACCCGCACCGCCGGCAATTTTACCATCAATATCTAAAATCCAATATTGGGAGAGTGGGGTAGAGAAGAGGCTGAAAAGGTCATCAGTAGTAGGGTCGAAATACACGGTGCCGGGTTTATTGGCTTTAAATTCGGTAAGAACGGTCCTTATTACACTGGCTATAGTAAGATTGTCAGCTTTAATTATTGGTCTGAGAGTGATATTTGCCATGGTGCAAAATAATTGAATTTTGGCTGTAGCTATATAAATTTGGGTCGGAAATTATCGTTGTAAATAAGATAGGTTCTTTTAACCAATTTTACCCCCAGATATCCCTATACAAAAATTACCACCTTATCACATATTTGGATACATTTGTAGCACCCAAAAACTTATTCCAGTATAAAATGAGAAAATTATCATTACTAGCTATCGCATTGTTTCCTGCCATGGTGCATGCCCAGGACGATTTGATTAGGAAAATTGAAACTAACAGGAGTTATGTTACCATAAAGAACAATGACCCTGATAAAAAATATCACTTTAACCATATCATAGACCTTGAGCGCACACCTGTAAAAAACCAGGCAAGTTCGGGTACCTGTTGGAGCTATTCTACCAACTCCTTCCTGGAAAGTGAAATGATGCGTATGGGTAAGGAACCAATAGAATTGGCTCAGATATTTAGTGCCCATTGTGTGTATATGGACAAGGCAGATGCCTATGTACGTATGCACGGTTCAGTAAGCTGGGGTGATGGGGGCGAGTGCCACGATGTAATTAATATGTTTGCCAAGTATGGTGCTATGCCACAGGACGTGTATACCGGCCTGCACTATGGTACTACCAAGAACAAATTCGCCGAAATGCAGGCTGTGCTGAAAGGTATGCTTGATGCGGTAATTTCAAATCCTAATGGCAAGTTGACCCCATCGTGGAAGAAGGCTTATAATGATGTGCTGGATTCTTACCTGGGTGCAATTCCTGAAAAATTCGTTTGGGACGGACATACATATACTCCTAAAACATTTGCAGCTCAGCGTGTAGGTATCCATCCTGAAGATTATATAGAATTGGGATCTGTTACCACCGACCCTTATTATAAAAAGTGCATGTTCATGGTGCCAGACAACTGGTCTTTCAGCAGGTATTATAATGTGCATATGGAAGACTTAACTGACATTATTGATAATGCATTGAACAAAGGTTTCACTGTATCATGGGCAGCAGACGTGAGCGAAAAATACTTTAGCTGGAAAAATGGTGTAGCCTATGTGCCTGAAAAGGACTTTGATGATATGGATGATTCTGAAAAGAAATACATGTTTGAAGGGCCAAAGGATGAAAGGGTCATCACCCCTGAAAAACGCCAGGCAGCATTTGATAATTACGAAACTACCGATGACCATGGTATGCACATTGTAGGCATGGCTGAAGACCAGAATGGCCGCAAATACTATATTGTAAAAAATAGCTGGGGTGATAAGAATGATTATAAGGGCTATATCTACGTAAGCAGGGCTTATGTATTGTATAAAACCACTGCCATATTATTGCATAAAAACGGGGTACCTAACCGCCTGCGCGAAAAGCTGGGAGTGTAGGCAAGTTTTTATATTATTCAATGAAAATCCCCTCCTGTGAGGGGATTTTCATTGATGGTAAGCCCAAATTATCCAATTACCGTACATTCGCACCTCAAACGTAATTTATTATTCCCATGCACAAAAAACAGGTTTCTTCAGGCACCCTTACCGGAGCCATGATTATTAGTATGTTTCTGTGGGGATTGAGCTGGCCATCGGGCAAGGTACTTACCCGGTATTGTTCGGCGGTGAATTTTGCTGTTTATAGGTACGTGATAGTGGTTGCGGTGATG
>CAIWHI010000543.1 GCA_903912435.1 uncultured Bacteroidota bacterium
ACACCACTACCATTGCCCCATTTGTGAAAATAGATATTTTCAGAAAATGGGGCATTAAGGCAAAAAACCCACCCCGAACGCCGTTATTGGTGTTTTCACCAACAACCATCGAGGTTATCAACAAATGGTATTCATATGCGTGCTTCGCGAATTTACTATACTAAAAGAATGTTAGTGAAAACACCAACAATGGCAGGAAAACGAAAAATTGGGGCAACAATGGGGCAATGATGGGAAATTACAAAATCGCACATATAATTAACAACCAATCACTTGTACCGACACCATTGCCCCAAATGGGAAAATACATATTTTCACAAATTGGGGCATTGTCCGCCGTGGCGGACAACCGGATTGTAGCAAAAATATAGGAAAAGCGAATATTGCCCCAGAGGGGCTACCGGTGTCCCATTGCCACTCATCAAAATTATAAACCGATGGGATAGTTGGCAAAACACCAATTGTGGCAAAAGGAAAAAATCATAGTCCTCTCAAAATCAACTTAATCCTAGTTCAAGACAATTCAGCGAATCACATACCCACCCTCACACCACCTCACCCCAAAACTCGTTAATTTTGCTGAAAATTAATAGGATTATGTCATTGCTGTTTTCTCACTTGCAAATAAAAAGTATCGCTTTTAAGAATAGGATTGTGGTTTCGCCTATGTGCCAATATTCGGCTGTGGATGGGATGGCTAATGACTGGCACCTGGTGCACCTGGGTAGCAGGGCTGTGGGTGGTGCAGGCTTGATAATAGTTGAGGCCACGGCAGTATCACCCGAAGGGCGGATTTCACCCAATGATTTAGGACTATGGAAAGATGAACAGTTTGTTCCCTTAAAACGCATCACAACATTTCTAGAACAACAAGGTTGTGTGCCGGGCATACAACTGGCGCATGCAGGCCGCAAGGCAAGTACCAGCGCTCCCTGGCAGGGCGATAAGTTGGTTCCGGAATTGGAAGGTGGGTGGAAAACTGTGGCTCCGAGTGCTATACCCTACTCTGAGGATAAGGACATACCACTGGAATTGGCAAAAGATAAGATAAAAGAGATTGCCCATGATTTCAGGATGGCCGCCAAAAGGGCTTTGGCAGCGGGGTTCAAGGTTATTGAGCTACATGGGGCACACGGTTATTTGATTAATGAATTCCTTTCCCCGCTAAGCAATACCCGTGGTGATGAATATGGTGGTTCTTTCGAGAACAGAACACGATTCCTTCTGGAAATAATAGAGGCCGTAAAATGTGAATGGCCTGGGGAGTACCCGCTATTCTTGCGTATATCTGCTACAGACTGGGTAGATGGTGGCTGGTCTGTTGAAGATTCGGTAAGCTTAGCCAATTTGGTAAAAGATAAGGGTATTGACCTTATAGATTGTTCATCAGGGGCATTGGTTTCTTATGCCAAAATACCTGCCAAACCCAGTTATCAGGTGCCCTTTGCTGAAGCTGTAAGAAAAACTGGGATACTTACCGGGGCAGTAGGCATTATTGTTTCGGCAACACAGGCTGAGGAAATATTGACTAGCGGCAAAGCTGATATGATATTTATGGCAAGGGAGTTTTTACGCAATCCCTACTTCCCGCTCAATGCGGCTATGGAACTTGGCGAACCCAATGTAGCCTGGCCCGTGCAATACGAAAGGGCACAAAGGAAAAAGTAATTCGGTTAGGAATATCTGAATATTACACATACTTAACATTTAGTTTACCTTTAGGGTTTAATACCATAATTTTGGCCATCGAAATTGAGGCAAGTATTGATGAAGCAAATCATAATTACATTTTTCATAATTTTATTTACCATGCAATCATCTGCCCAGGTTGATACTAATAAGTGGAATGCCCCCTCACCAGACCACTACTCGTTTATTAAATACGATGACAATACCCTAACCCACCCTGGATACCTGGATAGTGCGTTCAAAAAACTGTATGATATTAGGAGAACCCACCAGGGCAAAATTAATATCATACATATAGGCGACTCGCACCTGCAAGCCGATATGATGACCTGTGTAGTAAGGAATGGCATGCATAGCTTTTTTGGTGATGCAGGTCGGGGGATAGTTTTCCCGCAACAATTGGCGGGGTCTAATGCACCGCATGATGTGCATGCCAGCAGCAATACAAGCTGGAGAGGAAACCGAATGACCATAGCCGAATCGAATATCAAGACTGGTATATGCG
>CAIWHI010000544.1 GCA_903912435.1 uncultured Bacteroidota bacterium
ACTGGCTATCCAAATTTCACACTGCAAGTACCCAAAAAAACACACTTATCAGTGGGAGAGGGCCGGGGTGAGGCCTCCAATTGGCAATCCGATTTTATCTGGCAGTACAATAAAAACCGCACTCGTCAATGGCAGCAATGAGATAGAATAAATAATGCTAACGCCTTAAAAGGGTGAAATTATTTCACCGATTCAGCCTACACAGGTTCAACATTATCAACATTTATACTCCCCTTAACAACAAGGTATCACTATAATAGGGATACCTTGTTTAGTTTTCCACCTAACATCCGTACCTTTGCACAAAATTTGAAAGATTATGAATTTCAACTCTTCTGGTATTGCTGAAGAAATGGTATCAACTACTGAAAAAATAGCTAAAGGATACAAAACCCTTCAGGACATTGATAAGGTGGAAATAGGTATGACGCCAAAGGAACTGGTTTGGCAGAGCGACAAAATAAAAATGTTTCATTACCTGCGCGACACTCCTGCTAAATGCGCTACTCCAGTTCTTGTTTCATTCGCTATGCTCAACAGGCACGATGTACTTGACCTTCAGCCCGACCGCAGCCTGATGAAAAAATTATTAGACAGCGGACTCGACATATATATTATGGATTGGGGCTACCACAACAAGAGCGACCGCTACCTAACCATGGAAGACTATATAGATGGCTATATGAACGATGCTATTGACTTCCTGAGGAAACGTCATAATACAGATAAGATTCATAAAATGGGTATTTGCCAGGGTGGTACATTCTCTATGATTTATGCTGCGCTTTATCCTGAAAAATTAAAATCTTTAACTACCTACGTTGCACCTTACGATTTCAGTGATTGCAAATGTATGTTGTACAAATGGCCTAAATATATTGATGTAGATACTATGGTAGATGCACACGGAACTATTCCTGGTGAATTGATTGATAGCGCATTTGGCATGTTGAAACCAAGTATGAACATCACCAAGTACATTGGTGTTATGGATAGCCTTGAGGATAAAGACAAGATGATGAACTTCCTGAGAATGGAAAAATGGAAAGCTGATTTACCAGCTATACCAGGTGAGATGTACAGGAAATACATCAAAGACCTTTTCCGTGATAATAAGTTGGTAAAGGATGAATTTGAATTAGGCGGCCGCAGGGTACACCTTAAAAATGTAACCATGCCATTCCTCAATATCTATGCTACCGAAGATAATATCATTCCAAATGATAGTACCAAGGGTGTGATGAGCATGATAGGCAGCAAAGACAAATTAGATTACCCATTCCCAGGTGGTCACATTGGCGTATTCGTGGGTGGTAAATCACAAAAAGAATTAGCACCATTCGTTGCAAAATGGATAATTGAGAGGTGTTAATCAACCCTGAATAATTATATTTACATAGTTTTAAAAAGGTGCACAATTTAGTGCACCTTTTTATTAAGTTTTAGATAGAGAATGACATATCCATATATTACCAAGAGTGTAGACTTACCCGGCCATTGTAATATCAGCTATATAGATGAAGGCAGCGGTCCCAGAACCCTTCTATTCGTTCACGGACTGGCCAACTATGCTTATGTATGGTGCAAGAATATCGACTTCCTCAAAAAGAATTTTCGTTGCATAGCTATAGATCTACCAGGCAATGGCCTTAGCGACAGGTATAACCATAAATACAGTATGGCTTTCTTTGCTGAGAAAATTAATAATTTTATTGAAGAGTTGCAGTTAAAAAATGTGACCCTGGTTGGTCATTCCATGGGTGGGCAGGTTTGTCTTACAACCCTAATCAATCACCCAAAGTGTGCTGATTCATTGGTATTATGTGCTCCAGCAGGCTTTGAGCGATTTAGTGTTTTAGAAAAAACAATGTACTACCATACCCTAACCATGCTCGATTTTATCTCTAATGACGAGCATAGTCTGCGTAAAACCATAGAACGGAGCTTTTTCCATACCCAGCCGCAAATGGAAAACATGATTAATGAGCTTACAGGGCTTATGAAAACTTATAAGCCCAACCAGTACCGCAAAATGATTGAGGCCTGTATCAAAAGTATGCTCGAAGATGCAGTATATGACCAACTATCACAGATAAAGCAACCTACGATTGTAATTTTCGGCACCCAGGATGCCCTTATTCCCAATAAGCTTATACACCCCATGTCGGTAGAACAATTGGCAAAAGAAGGAGTAAAGCAACTACCCTATGCATTCCTCCAAATGATACCTGATGCAGGCCACTTTGTGCAGTGGGAAGCCGCTGATGCAGTCAATAATTCTATTTACAAGTTTGTAAATTCTTTGATGGCATAATAATTATTTTCCAGGTTTAGTATAAACCAAAATTGAAGTTGGTGTTAGGAGCAGGCTTAGCCGAGGTCGTGGTGGCGACCTGTCTCCCGAAAGGTGATGCTTTCTTAATCTAATGGCTTTCCCAAATAAAAATAGGGATGTTACAAATCTAAATTTGCTACATCCCTAAAAATATTATTGTACCAGGTGAAACTTACATGCCTGATAGTTTCTTCATCAGGTTCACCCCGCCCTTCTTTGATTTATTTACTGATACTTTCGATGCCTTACCGTTTTTAGCAACAGGCTGGCTGGAGAAAGATATTGGTTTTGAAGGTAATCTTACGGGCCCTGCTTTTTTTGCAGCAGGGGCCGCTTTTGGTGTTTCAACCGGAGTATTTTGTTTAGGAGTATCCATATTTGTGAATTTTAAAATTAGAACTGCAAAATAACAATTAAAAAGAAAATTCCGTCCTTATCAGGAGAATCTTTTCATTCATTTGTGATAAGCACATAATGAATTAGCCAACCATAAAAAAAGGCGGGTTTGAACGCCCGCCTGTGTGTAGTTTTAATCAAAAAGTATTAGCGCAAGGTAATAACATAATCGTGTGTACCGAAACTCAACATAGCCTGGTTATCACAACCACCCCCACCATATGAATAATCTAATGTTCTACCCACTGCGAACGAACTACTGGTTATAGTTACAGTGCCAGACTCAATATAATCACAACCATAAACAATCTTTAATGGAGAAGTAATTGTAAATGTAAATACATGACCATTTGCACGTGTAACAGTTGTGACACCGGTAATTTCATAAGAATCATCAGTCCGTGTTGTAGTACCATACCCCGAAAGCCATGTACGGTTGCGAGTACCTGTCCAACTTGCAATGCTGTCTGTCGCATATACAATTGAGTCACTTACCGTAACAGCATAGTAATAACTCCCACTGGTATTTCTGCCCATATTGGTTACTGTTTTATGAACCCTTAAGTCTAATCCGTTTACAGTATAGTTGGTACTGGTAATAGTATGCGTACTTGCACTGTCCTTATAATGTCCGGTATAGGCTACAATTAGCTTTCCAGTGCGGGTTTTACCATCAACTCCCGTACATCCGGCACCAAAATCAACAGTCATTATATGTGCCGACCCAGCCGTATCGAAAGTTATTGTGGCACAGGTACTGGTGGTTCTTAAGCCCGAACTACCAGTTGTGGCTGCTACATCGGTAATCGAAATCACATCATTGCTATGTGACTCTAATTTTGCAGCGTCAGATGCATAACCTCCGTTATCATCAGAACTGGTTAATACATTTGTCGTTGTCGTGTCATTGCGCTTGCATGACGTAAATATTAATACAGATGCAGCCAAAATCAGTGTGGCTGTTTTCATAAATTTAAAGTTGACCATAGCTTGATGTTTTGTGTAAATAGTAGACAAGAGAATTACAGCTTGGTTTAATGTAATCACACATAAATAATTCGGCTCATGAATTAAGACTTCAATTTATACAACAATCAAAATTCAACTTACGAAAAACAATTAGGTCATTAAATGAAAAAGCCCCTATGCATTGTATTTCATAGGGGCCAATCTATAACTACTTTTAATTAATCAGTTTTCAACTTGCTATGCTTGCGACTATAGCCAAAATAGATAACCAGTCCAATAATTAACCAGCCGCCAAGACGAGCCCAGTTAGTCCATCCTAAACCAGCTATCATTGCGCCACAAACCACTATACCTAATATAGAGACAACGGGCACTAAAGGCACCTTAAATTGCCTCTGGATTTCAGGGTTCGTTATACGTAATATCCATACCCCTGCACATACAAGTATGAATGCAAACAAGGTACCAATACTGGTCATATCCCCCACAATATCGCCAGGTATGAAGGCAGCAAAACCACCAACCAATACCAGGAATACCAAATTAGACTTGTATGGAGTACTATACTTGGGATGTAGGTCGCTGAATAATTTCGGCACCAACCCATCCTTACTCATAGAATAAAACACCCTTGATTGGCCCATCAACATTACCAGAATCACTGATGAGAACCCGAATAGTATAGCTACTGTAACCATGTTGGCTAGCCAGCCATAACCTGCCATATAGGTTTTGATTGCATAGGCCACAGATGCTTCTTTCCCCACTGTTCGGAAATCATTTACATTAGCTACACCAGTTAGCACATGTGCAAACAGGATATACAATACAGTACAGATTACCAATGAGCCCAAAATACCTATTGGCATGTCTTTTTTAGGATTCTTAGCTTCCTGTGCCGCTGTGGATACTGCATCAAAACCAATAAAGGCAAAGAATACCACCCCTGCTGCACCGAGTATACCCCATATACCACCATAATTGTGTTTTACCCCCTGTGAATCGGTAATAATAGTAGCAGCAGGTATATAATGTTCATGGTTTACAGGATTCATATATCCCCATCCTAAAACGATGAATAAGATTACTATAGCCACCTTTGAAATAACAATGATACCGTTTACCACTGCCGACTCTTTGGTACCCTTAATGAGTAGTAAAGAAAGCATGAAAATGATAAACAATGCTGGCACATTCATAA
Source organism: uncultured Bacteroidota bacterium (assembly GCA_903912435.1). Taxonomy (GTDB): domain Bacteria; phylum Bacteroidota; class Bacteroidia; order Chitinophagales; family Chitinophagaceae; genus Nemorincola. The sequence goes on from CAIWHI010000544.1 coordinate 4,902, forward strand.
TGCCATGATGCGACATACCTGCAGCATCTGTAAAGACCTCAAACGGCGAATGGGACCATTCGAATGGGACCCTCAACCCAAACATTTCTAGTAATTTATTCAAGTATTCACTCCAGGCAATACCTACAGTGGCGGCACCTACAGCGTATTCAAGCACCAGGTCCCAGCCTATTATCCAGGCTACTAATTCGCCCATGGTAGCGTAGGAGTAAGTGTAAGCACTACCGGCAATGGGTATCATTGAGGCAAACTCGGCATAACATAGGCCTGCAAAAGCACATCCTATAGCGGCAACTACGAATCCTAGCGTTACAGAAGGACCCGCATTATTTGCAGCCGCAGCAGCGGTACGCACAAACAATCCCGCACCGATAATGGCACCTATCCCTAATGCAATCAAATTACCTGCACTAAGAGATCGCTTAAGTGTGCGCTCGCCATCATTAGCGTCTTGCAACAGGCTGTGTATTGGTTTTTTAGTAAATAATCCCATGTAAAATTGTTGAAAGGCTAAGATAGTTATTTACATCAATGGTTTATAAAAACTGGGGGTGATTTTTGCATGAAGGCCTACTAAATTGCAGATTTGCCAATTTTGAACTAAGTTTGATTGATGTTTTATAGGTGGTTACTACTTTTATGCTTGTCTTTCAATTCATTTTGGTCTTTGTCCCAACCTGTTTTGCCCGACATTTCTGGCAGTACCGACAAAGGAATAGTGATTCTAAGCTGGACAAACCAATATTCAGGAATCAAATCCATTTCTGTTCTGTATTCACAAGATAGTATCCGTAATTTTACTAAAATAGGTGAAGTCCTAAAAATGGATAAAGGGGTACAAGCCTTTGTGGATGGGCACGCAATGCAAGGAAATAATTTTTACAAATTAAGTATCCTGTATACTTCCGGGCTTAAATGGGCCTCTAATCTTTGCAAAGTAATATTACCAACAACTATTATTGATTCTAAAAGCCCCCAATTACCACCAAACGACTCTTTACAGAAATACCTGGTAAATGGTAGAATAAATCAAGATAACCTGGCAATAACTAATAAAAACATAACACCCGCTTACCAACAAGTTGTACCGGTAAAACCTAGAGTTGCTATTTCATTTGCAATGGACACCCTACAGGTAACCTCAAAGCAATACCTGGATACAAGTACCAATCATAATAATACAAGTCACAAAATCTCCATCACCTTCGATGACCCTGATGCAAACCCATCAGGATTAACAAAGCCCCGCTTCTTATCAACCGATACCAGCACTGGCAATGTGGTCATAAGTTTGCCTAACGACACTAAGCAACATCATTATTCCATTAGGTTTTATAACGAGCACAACTACGTTATTAATGAGATACCACGAATCAATTACCCCAAAATCATTCTTGATAAACGGAATTTCCAAAGAAAAGGCATGTATAAGTTTATAATAAGAAGGGATGTAGTGGAGCTGGAGACCGGATTTATAACTATTTTTTGATAAGGAATGGATACATTGACACATATTGTTCTGGGGGCATGTATTGGTGAGGCTATTGCAGGTAAAAAGCTGGGTAAAAAAGCCTTATTCCTCGGTGCATTTGCCAATAGTATCCCCGATCTTGATTTTATTGCATCATTCTGGTTGCCTACCACCCGCGATTTATTGTCACATAGGGCCTTCACCCATTCTTTCATTTTCGTTTTGCTGATTACCCCTCTATTGGCTTATTTATCCCGAGGGATATTCAGGAAACAAGACCTGAGCCTGAAACATTGGTTACTATTTTGGGGCCTGGAAGTATTTGTTCATATATTCATTGATGCTTTCAATGCCTATGGCACGGCATGGTTTGAGCCATTTAGCCATTACAGGGTATCTTTCAACACCATGTATGTTGCTGATCCCTTATATTCTATCTGGCCTGCAATAGCGTTTATTTCGTTACTCATACTAAAAAAAGACAGTGCAAAAAGGAATTTCTGGGTAAATATTGGACTTATAACAAGTAGTGTTTACCTTTTCCTGGGCATACTTTTTAAGCAGAGTATTGAATATGATGTACGTTATAGCCTTACTAACCAACACAAAACATACTACCGCAATTTCACCACCCCTACACCATTAAACAATTTGCTATGGTACGCAGTCGCTGAGTCAGATTCCGGGTTTTACATTGGCTACAGATCATTATTTGACCACAATGCCAACATGAAATTTCACTTTGATGCCAAAAACAGCCATTTGCTGGAAAACACAACTAATAAGTCTGACATGGAAAACCTGATAAAATTCTCCAATGGGTATTATACCGCCGATATGTGGCACGATACATTGGTATTCAATGATTTGCGCTTTGGCGAAATGAATGGCTGGAACGAAGATCAACCCCGTTGTGCTTTCCACTTTTTTTTAAATCAACCAGAAAATAATAAAATGATAGTCCAGCGTGGCAGGTTTGCGAAATGGAATAAGGAGTCTTTATGGTTATTCCTTAAACGGATTAAGGGTGTTTAGCTTTGTTTCGTTTTTTCTGTTCAAAATAGAAGGTAAATAGGTAAAACATAAAATGAATAAAATTATAGGAGATAAAATAGGCGAATTGCTTGATAGGATTGGTATTTGCTCTGTAGGAATCATTGGTAATCCTGATGCAATCATTTTCTATTATCTCATTAATATGGCTTCTTAACCATTCAGCAGTTAACTTATCCCTAATATCCAAATTCATTTCCACACTGGCAAAAGCACTAATGTTATTCAGATTATACGAACCCAGGGTATACCATTCACCATCACAAACTGTCACCTTGCCATGAAGGATATTTGGCTGGTATTCATAAACTTCAATGTTATTCCTGAATAAAAACGCATAGAGAAACTCTTCGGCATACCTGTTAAAAGGCACGTCAGCATTCCCCGATAAAACCAATTTTATTACCACTCCCCTGGCACTTGCCCTGGCCATGGCTTTTAATAATCGCTTAGGTGGCCAAAAGTAACTGGTCATTACTAAAACCTCCTTTTGAGATATCCTGAAAATTTGCTTATAAGTTCGGGTAATGTCTATCTTTTTCATTACCCAATCATTCCGCCTCACCCTCACCTCACAACCAGGCTCAAATTCAGGAACGATTATCTTATTTTTCAATTTGGCCGGTGGTGTATATAGGAATTGCCTTTTCCAAATCCGTTCGCAGGTATTATTTAGTTCCTTGCAAATAATACCTTCTACATAGGCTGCCCAATCGAGCCAGGCTTTGGTTTCGCCAATATCATTGTAACGGTTACTCACATTTATACCGGCCACAATACCTATAGTTGAGTCGGCTACAATCACCTTATGGTGTAAGCGCCTGGCTAAATAAAAATACTCACTTTTAAAAAAGGGATTAAAAAACCTGAAGTTGACACCAGCATTTCTTAGACGGTATATAAATTCTTTACTCAGGTTTTGTGATGCATAACCATCCAGCAATAAATAAACATTTACATTCCTGTAGGCAGCATTTATTAAAGCCTCGGCAATCTTTTCCCCGGTTTCATCCTCATCATAGATATAGGTCTGTAAATGTAGGGTGTATTGCGCTCCATTTATTATTTCTTCCAGCAAATTAAAATAATCTGCACCTCCCCGCACAATATTAACTTTATTATTAGGCGTAAAGACATCTTTACTTTTTCTATCAGGCATGAAGACGAATCGTCATTTATCTACCAAACTTAATAAAGTTAAAGGACTTTAGGACTAACATTATTGTATAAACAATTTAAATATCAGACCTTGATTTAAAATCCATTATTTTAATTATTGCCTGTTATCAACTAGCCCTACTGAAATTAATACTTTTTACAAACTTAAATCCATTTACTACACAGGCTATTAATGACACATAAACAAGGTAAAAACAACTTATCAAATTAATATTCTACACCCATTGTTGGTTTCGGAAATTCACTACATTTGAAACAAAAATACAGATATGAGTACTACAAATGAAAAACTGAATACATTAATGAATATGTCGTTGGCCACTCTGGCAAGACAAAAAGTAATATTAAACTTGTTATGTCATTTAATGGCAGCAGGAGACGCTGACAGAGCTAAGGAAATACACGAGGAAGCATGTGCAGTGATAGAGAATGAAGAAAAGATGATCATTGAAATTTTTAAATAACATTGATAGATTAAAGTCTGGTAGGGGACAAAATATTTGTATTTTAAGTAAGGCGAAAATTACGCTAATAGCTATCTACGAATTTTCGCATTTAGAAAATAAAATGCTTGGCAGGAATTGAATATTTCAGGTTCATTGGCGCCGAAGGTGCCAATTGCATTGTAGAAAAAAATATTATAACCTAAGGAACTGCTCTATGGGAGCAGCGCACTTCGAGTTTTTTTTTGAAAATGAAAGTGATAACATGTCGTCACTTTATTTGAAAATAGATCCTATTTTCCTCCTGGCGACTGTTTAGATTACTAAATAGAAGAAAGGGGAAAGAACAAGCCGAATGGTGGACTATTTTTACTTATCTATCATTACCCGAAATGAAATACTTAAATGAGCAACTGAGATTTCAAAAACACAGCAGTCAATAATTAACATTCCCAATCTCCTACTGTACACTTAAAGTTTTACTTTTGGGAAATTCCGATTAAACCACAAACTTATTTAGAAAAGATATTGAACATACATAACACCCGAATATCTTTCTACTTTTGACTTTTGACTTTTACAAATGATCACAACTGTAATTTTCGACATGGATGGCTTGCTATTGGATACCGAACCCCTGTGGGGCGTAAGTATGCTTAGGGTAGCTGAAAAGCATGGAATACCTATAACCGCAGCGCGATTTAAGGAAACAACAGGTTTAAGGATTTATGAGGTTACCGACCATTGGGCTATACACTATCCCTGGGAAGGAAATACCCCTAAACAGATAGCTGACGAAATATTGGATGATATTATCGCCTCATCTAAAAAAGCAGCGACTGTGTTAAAAGGAGTTGAAAAGGCACTACAATTATTAAAAGCCAATAAATACAAAATAGGTCTTGCCTCATCATCTCCCAAACATATGATTGATGAATTGGTGAGCCACTTTGATTTGACCAAATATTTTGATGTAATAACCTCTGCCGATGTGGTTGAAATGGGGAAACCTCATCCGGGTGTCTTTTTACATTGTGCAGCCGAGTTAGGCTCAAAGATGGTAGATTGCTTGGTATTAGAAGATTCGGTAAATGGTATGATTGCAGGTAAGGCAGCCAGGATGAAAGTGGTAGTAGTACCGGATGAAGTTCATTTTAATGACCCCAGGTTTTCATTGGCCGACTTAAAATTGCATAGTCTGGAGGAATTTGATCTGGCCTTGTTAAACAACTTATAACCAAATCCTTAAAAGCAGGCTATATCTCCACAAATTATACAACGTAATAAGTGATTCATACAATATTGATAATTGTTATACACTTATCCTTTTCCTGCAAATGGACAAAAGCTAAAACTAACCAATATCATTACCCAGTTAAGCCAAATTAAATTATCTTTGCCCGTCTTTTTATCACATTTCACTTCTTACGTAACAATATGAATTTATTATCCCTTCAGAACGAAGAATTCATTGGCCGTCACATAGGTCCAAATGAAGCAGATACCAAACAAATGCTGCATACCATAGGTGTGGAAAGCATGGAAGAGCTGATTAACCGTACGGTGCCGGCTTCTATAAGAATGAACCATGCTTTGGAAATTCCGGCTGCGCAAAGTGAAGCTGAATACCTGGAGCAATCGAAAGAAACATCTTTAAAGAACAAAATTGCTAAGAATTACATTGGCCAGGGTTACTATGACACACACACACCAAGCGTAATATTGCGCAATATTTTTGAAAACCCAGGATGGTATACGCAATATACCCCCTACCAGGCTGAAATTAGCCAGGGTCGTTTGGAAAGTTTATTGAACTTCCAGACCATGATTTGCGACATGACTGGCTTACCTATATCTAATGCATCTTTGCTTGATGAGGGTACTGCGGCAGCAGAAGCAATGAATATGTTTTTCCATGCATTGAACAAAGACAGTAGCAATCCTACCCGTCCTAAGTTCTTTGTTGATAACGAAGTTTTTGCACAAACGAAAGATATCATCATTACCCGTGCTAATCCAATAGGTATTGAAGTTGTCATTGGCGATTATAAAAATTCAGGCATTGATGCTACTTATTGCGGTGCAATAGTTCAGTACCCAGGTGCAAATGGTAGTGTAGAAGATTATCGCGAATTTATTGCTGCAGTGCACCAGGCTGGTGCCTATGTAGTAATGGCTACCGACCTTTTAGCACTTACTTTATTAACTCCTCCGGGCGAATTGGGTGCTGATGCTGCTATAGGTAACAGCCAGCGTTTTGGTGTACCTATGGGCTTTGGTGGTCCACATGCTGCTTTTTTTGCTGTGAAGGATGATTTCAAAAGGTTAATTCCAGGCCGTATCATTGGTGTAAGTATCGATGCCAAGGGTAATCGTGCACTCCGTATGGCATTGGGCACACGTGAGCAACACATCAAAAGGGAAAAAGCAACTTCTAATATCTGTACAGCCCAGGCCCTTTTGGCTAATATAGCTGCAATGTTTGCAGTTTATCATGGTCCTGCCGGCATCAAAAACATTGCTCGTCGAGTAGCTTCTTTGACTCAGGCATTAGGCAATTCTTTAAATGACGCTGGTGTTACAATCATTAACAGTACTTATTTTGATACCATCACAATAAGTGTAGATGATATTGAAACAGTAAAAAGAATAGCTGAAACCAGGGGTATTAATTTCTGCTACCATAAAAATGGCCAGATTAGTATTTCAATTGATGAAACTACCACTCCCCGTGACATATTAAATATCATTGATGTATTTACGCATGCCGATGTGCCTAACGTATTTATGATTGATGAAGCTGATGCATTAACTCATATTCCTGCATCATTAACCAGGACTAGTGCCTTCCTTACCCACCAGGTATTTAATAGTCATCATAGTGAAACACAAATGATGAGATATATTAAGTTCCTGGAAAATAAGGACCTCAGCCTTAATACAAGTATGATTTCATTGGGTAGCTGTACCATGAAATTGAATGCAGCATCAGAAATGATACCAGTTACTTTCGCCAACTGGAGTAAGATGCACCCATTTGCACCAGTTAACCAAACTGAAGGTTACCAGCAAATGGTGAAGGAACTAGCCGATTATTTATGTGCCATCACAAAATTCGACGCTTGTTGCCTGCAACCAAATAGTGGTGCACAGGGCGAGTATGCCGGATTATTAACTATCCGCGATTACCACCAAAGCAGGGGTGAAGGACATAGGGATATCATTCTTATCCCAATTTCTGCCCATGGTACCAACCCGGCTAGCGCGGTAATGGCAGGTTATAAAGTGGTTGTGGTTATGGCTCTTGAAAATGGCTATATTGATGTAGAAGATTTCAAAGCAAAGGCTGCACAATATGCTGCTAATCTTGCAGGTATGATGATTACCTACCCTTCTACTTATGGTATCTTCGAAGAATCAGTAAAAGAAATTACTGATGTTGTTCACAGCTACGGTGGGCAGGTTTACATGGATGGAGCTAATATGAATGCGCAGGTAGGTCTTACTGCTCCTGGCCTGATTGGTGCTGATGTATGCCACCTAAACTTACACAAAACTTTCGCAATTCCACATGGTGGTGGTGGACCTGGCATGGGCCCTATATGTGTTAAGAAACACCTTGAAGCTCACCTGCCATCCCATATCTATCTTCGTGAAGGCGTAGGAAATGCTGTATCTGCTGCTCCATATGGCTCTGCAAGTATATTGCTGATATCTTATGGTTATATCCGTATGCTAGGTGCTAAGGGTGTAAGGATGGCTACTGAATATGCAATTCTTAATGCTAACTATATGCGCTCTCGCCTACAAGGTAAATATGACATCCTGTATACAGGTAGCGGTGGCACATGTGCCCATGAGTTTATTGTTGACCTTCGTCCATTCAAAAAATCAGTTGATATAGAAGCAGAAGATGTTGCTAAACG
>CAIWHI010000545.1 GCA_903912435.1 uncultured Bacteroidota bacterium
ACCCAACAATATGTAACCGCCACCTAAGCCCGGTTCATTGCTTAACGAACATACGGTTTCCAAAACGCTATGGTGTATTGCACCTCCACGCTTTGCCTCTATATTGGCACTTTCATCCGTTGCATTTAATCGCTCTATAAGGTCTTCTACTGTTTCATTTATTTTCATTCCATTTTATATTTATTTACACCCCATCATTACTTATTAACTCTACCAAATATTTAGCATATATCGCGGGGTTTGCCCAATGCTCCATGTGGTCTATATGCTCGGTGGTACTCAAATATCTCAATAGTTCTATTATAGTTTGCCGTTTGTTCCAATACCCATCTACTTCGTTTTTTAGCCATGCTTTGCCTGCCTGTGGGTTTTGTTCTTTTTCTGCCTGAGCCATTGCCATTAGCACCTGCCTGAGCAAAGTATTACCAAATGCCTCTGCACCCTGCAATAATCTGTTGCCCAACTCGGCAGGTGTTTTAAACCTTACCTGATTGGCTTTGGTACTGGCAAGTATATCTTTAAATTCCTTTACCCCAAAACCCCTTGCCATTTCCTGATAAGCACCCAATTGATATACATTGCTTTTTTCTAATTCCATACCCTTTATAAAAAACCGTTCTTCAGGGGTTAGGTTTTTCCATATAAAACTATCAAATGATAGTGGAATCAGGTAATCGTAAGCTGTGCGTATGGCATTGTTGATAATCAGTTCTACCGGATTAATGTTTTTACCATCTCTGGGCTTGCTCAATTCATACTCCACATTTATATCGCCTATTTTTTTGTATCCGGTTAGTATTTTTAAAGTGGCAGCATAGGCAGCAAGCAAATAATCGGCATCGCTAAAGTTGGGGTCTTCCTTATCTTCCAAACTCCTCATGCTGTCTATCTGGTGCTTTACCTCCTCCTGTATTTCGTAGGTTATTTCATCGGTAAATGCTGTTGCATCATTGGTTAGTTTCCGTAATATTAAAATAACAGTGCCTTTTACATAATTGCCTTGTTTTATTCCTCCGCTTTCGGTTTCAGTGGCTATGTTCCATGCAGCCGTAACATGCAGCCCTGCACTCCATAAGATTAAGGTAAGGTCTGCCCAAACAGATGGATTCTGATGTGTAAACATTACAACCTGCATACCTTTATCTGGCATGTGATTCGCCAAATTATGATAAATCTCAATCATGCTATGATTGAATGATAGCCCTGTACCTTTAACTGCTAATACCCTTTTACTATCAGAATACCATTCCGGAAAATTTTTATCAATAAATTTTTTATCCCATGCCAAAAAAAATTCTGTTAGTTCATGATAATTAACTGCATCAGCATAGGGAGGGTCTGTAATCCAAAAATCACAAATTGATTTAACTATCCGTGCATCTATTGTATTAATATTGTCATTATGTTCAAAATGAAATCCATTTACTTCAAGAGTATATGAAGAAAAACATGCTGCTAATCCCCTTGTTGGATAATTAATAAAGGTATTAAGTGCTTGATTATAAAAAGTATTGTTGTTCTTGTCAAAATCTGAATTCCACCATGTAAGTTTTGAATTATAATCAGCTACTGTCCCAAGACCTAATTTATTAAAGACAAGATTTATCTTATTTGAAGAAAGCAACTCTGCTTTCTCACTAAATAATCCCAATAGTAACAACTGTCTTGGATTAAATAATTGATGCCAATATTGCCAACCTCTTTCTTTAATTGGTTGAGAAGTGTTATAGCCTTCTTCAATTATAGCTGAAGGCAAGTAACCTTTTAATTGCCAATCAGAAAATCTTTCTTTCAATAATTTGATTACCTTTTCTTCTCTTTTTATGTCCTCAATTGATGGTGTAACATACTGAATTGTACCATAAGTTGCATCAGTGGCAGGTCCCGGCTTTTTTAGAAACTGTTGCCATGTTTTTTTATTGTTCTTTGCAAGGTATTTTATGGCATATAGTCTTTCCTGAAAAACATCATCTGGTCTTGGTATAAACTCATTCGCTTGCCACTTGCGTAAACCAAAAATAGTTTTTCCTGTCGCATCTTTGTCATCCCTTCTTAATACTTCAAAAGGTGTATCTTTTTTACAATTTTCATTAATGCAATAAAGTTTATTGCCTTTAACTGTAGCTAATTTTTCAGAAAGCTGAATTTGTTCTGGAGTAGCATTTTGAACAATTTGTATATCAAAACTATTGTTTATGGCATTAAAAACAGGGATTGCTATTGTATTATTTTTTTTACTTACCCACCAACTTTGCGCCATTGGTATTTTAGTTTTACAATGCGGGCAAACAGTTTCTGCACAATACAAGTAGTATTTAGCCATCCAACCATTTTCATTTTTTTCTATACCCCATTCTTCCACTTGTTTGGCAACTTCATCAAACACTTTTTCCTGAAATGCTTTTAGTTTGGTTATTTCTTCATTTGGCAGGCTAAGGATGTTTAATCCTGCCCATGTAAGCAAGCCTGCCAATGGATTAAGGTCGCTTGCATAGGCTTTTAAACCTATCCTTGCTGCTTCAAACGGTATAGAGCCACCACCGGCAAAGCAATCGCCCACAGTAGGCACATAACCAAACTTTTTAGTTCCCAACTCCCGCATGAGTTCGGGTAAACAAGTAGCCTTAGTGCCGAGATGGTTATTAATTTCAGCCCATACTTTGGTATCCTCCAATTGTGTTTCTTCGGGTCGCAGGCAGTATTCTAACCTGTCATCATAGCCTAAACGGTTGAAGGCTAATTTAGTAGCGTTATCCTTTGCAGTCTTTGATATTCCTGCCTTCCATTTCAGGTTAGAAATATCCTTTCTTACTGCCTGCTTTATTAGTTTGCCCTGATTGTCGCTGTTTTCAACAAATAAATCAACAGGCACTTCAAAATATTCTCTCAATTCTTTAAATGTGAGATTCTCTATAATGATTTCGTCTTTAATCAATTTGTTTTTCCGTTTCCAAACCCCCTCATTATCCATCATTAATATTTTCAGAAAAATATCCCTGTCTTTTACAGGGTCATTTCCTGCGGGTAGCAATAAGCCCAAAATAGTAGCCCTTACCAATATCAATGGTTTACGCCCCCACCACTTGCCCAATCCGGTAAGGGTTTGGCTTTGTCCTGCCTTCCGTTCTTTATAACTTTCCTTAGATATTTTACTAACCGGAAA
>CAIWHI010000546.1 GCA_903912435.1 uncultured Bacteroidota bacterium
ATAAATATTGCCGGAACAAGTTCATTGCCACCAATAAAACTGTTTATAGAATAGTTGAGCGTTCTGCCAGTATAAAAGAACTTCAATATTCTCTCTAAATATTGTTTCCGGTTACTTGCCTTTGCAGTTAAAACATTTAACTGCGCTTCCATTGCCGTCGTTAATTCCTGCTGTCTTTCTTTAATAGCTAAATCCCTTTCCCCAGCTTTGGTAATTTTCAAAATCTTCTTTTCATTCGGGATATTATTGATTAAATCCTCATACTTTGCTGTGGTTTCCTTTAATTCCTCTGATAACTTCTTTTTACTGCCTTGTTGGTATTGGCTTATTAATTCCTGCTGCATTTGAAGTGCATCCTTACCTTTCAAACATTCCGCAAGCAGGTTATTGAGTTCCGATTTGGTAAATGGCTTTTTCAATACATTGGCTTTAACGGTTTCCATCATGCTGTCATCCCCAAAAGCACTGTCCGAACCCTTCCCCATTTTTACCACTTTGGAATTGGTAGTTTCCGTTTCAAGGTTCATAGCCTCCACTTCCAAATCATAATCACCAACCTGTCTTAGATATTGTTCGTAGTCAATATACCTTTCCGCTACCTCAACATAAAAATCCTGCTGCATTTTAGTAGAAAGTACCGCTACACGTCCACTAACTTTATGCGCTGCATCCTCAATCACCTTACCCTCTCCGCCACCATCTGCATCGCTGTCTTTCAGTTTCAATGGGTCATCCAACAATTCGTTGATGTCGGGATTTTCCCCCAAATACTCCTTTACAATCTTATCGCCATATTTATTTAAAAAATCAGGAACATCCAAAATCTTTGTGGATTGTTTCTGATTAGAAGTTGTATTGGCATCCAATGATTTCAGCTTTTTTTGCAGCATCATCATTAGTCGCTTTTCGGCAGGTATTGCCGAAGTAACATAATCGTAAATTGGTTTAAGGATTTGCCCGGTACGGTTGATACGTCCCCTCTTTTGGACTTCCGTATTAATATCTAATTCCGCTTGCAAAACAATCATTACCCTTTGCTTTACCTGATTTGCAGGTACTTTTGCAGTGGGTATGGCATGAGCGGATGCGCCTGTACTGCCTGATTGGTTAATCAACAGTACATCCACTTCATTGTTGTTAAACTTGCGAAAAGCATCGTTGGTATTTAGTTTTTTGCGGGATAATACCAACCCCTTACTCATTGCAGGGTTTAACTGTACTTCATACTTACGTCCTGTTACTTCAGCAATCGTGTAACCTGCATCCTTTAGCTTTTTTAAGATTACATCAATGGGTGAAATAGTGATACCTGTTGCAACTGTTTTTATTGCCTCTGAAATACGGTTATATTCTACTTGGGCTTCGGGTGATAATTCATTAACCTCAAATTTTTTATATACCGCATTGCCATCAACATCTTTTTCAGTATATCGCAAAATGCCATCCAAACCTCTTTTCAATACTTCTGAAAAATCGGTATTAATCGTATCTCCATCACCAACCGGCAAACCGTTCTCATTTTCAAGGGTTTCAATAAAACTACCCATTGTTGAGGCAAAGGCAATGATTGGTTTCTTACCCTCACGAAGTCGCATTATGGCACGTTCCGCAACGGAAGCTGCCTTAATGCTGAATAGCATTTGGTTAATGACCTGGAATACTTTAGAGAAGTAGGGTTGGTTATCCACTCCCGCTTGTGATGTTCCTTCCCTTAATACAATTTCCTTGCCTTCCGCAACTGCAATTTTGTCTAATTCCTCAATCTGCTCATTGATAAACTTACCCTGATAGCCGATTATATCCCTAAGAATTTCAGTAATGTTATCCGCTATTGCCCTGTGTTCTTCCGTCTTGTCATCAAGGCTAACATAGTTTACCTCTATCCCTTCAAAACTTCTTTCCCTTCTTAGCATTTGCCCTTCGGCTACCAATTGGGAGCTAAGGACTTCCTGTAATGCAACACCACCCCTTGTAATTGCCTCAACCAATTCATCCCTGCTCATGTTGCAATCTGAAATAGCTGTTTTCATAGCATAGATAGGCATGTTATCAGGTCGTTTGGCAAAGGTTGCCGAAAGGAATATCACTCCCTTTGTTTTACCGACTACCCTTTGCAGGTATTCACCTGTGTTGGAGGATCCGGAACTGTTATGGGCTTCATCCAAAATAAAAATGTTGTCCTCCGCTATGGTTTGCAAAAAAGCGGGTTTTTCAGGTTTCTTTTCAGGACTGTTGAATTGGGAATAGGTAGCAAGTACGAAGTCATATTTAACAGGCACTTCCCTTGATTCAAAAACAGCCTGTTGTTCGGTAGGTGGTGGAGCCTGATAAATGATATTTCCGTCTTCGTCCTTTACATCTGTCTTACTTTCCCTGCCATTAACAATAAAGGGTTTTAAATGTCCCGAACCGATAGCCGATAAATCCCGGTATATGTCCGAAAACAAATTGGCTTTTTCAGTGAGGAAAACAGGTTTTAAACCCTGACAGACTGCATAGCGTATCATTGAGGCTGCTATACGTCCCTTACCTATCCCTGTCTGGTCGCCTATAATCATACCCTGTCCCCTTGCCTCAATATTGTAGATACCCATTGCAACCGCATCAATTTGTTCGGCTGACAATGCTTTACATAATTCCGTATGGGTAGCGTACTGCAAACGGTGTCTTACAAAACGGTCTATGTCCCCGCCTGTTTCTTCCTTGATAGTGGTGAGTGCCGATTGTGTTTCAAAAGACATACTGTCCGGGACTTGCGTATTCAGCACCACACAACTTTCCGATGCCGGCATGTAGGGTGCGCCCAATACTGAAAAGCCAAATAATTCCTGTAAGCGCAAGGCTTCCTTTTCCAATTCATTTAATCTGTTCATTTCATGTTCTTTTGTTTTAGTAACATTATCCATTGCCTCTGTAACACGGTCAAAAAGTCCGTCAAAGGTTTTTATCACCACATCCTTTACTGCATTAAAAACAGGGGCTGCTCCAGTTGGTTTTTGTTTCCTGCCTTCCACGAGTAT
>CAIWHI010000547.1 GCA_903912435.1 uncultured Bacteroidota bacterium
CCCCAACCCTGCCCACGATTACCTTTATCTTGAAAACGGTGGAAAAACTATTAATGTAGAAACAATTTCCATAATAAACTCTATAGGCCAGAAAATACCTTGCGAGCCAATATTATCAAACAACAAATACTCCATCAATATTTTATTTTTACCTTGTGGGGTATATACCCTCCTTTATCAAATAGATGGCAAAATGCAAAACACTCTTTTTATAAAACAATAAACCAAAATATCTTTATGAATAAACTACTGATTCCTATCTTGCTGGCTTGCTGCAGTTATCAAAGTCAAGCCCAATTCAATGATTACAACATCATTGACATTAACAATATCAATGAAGCAATACTGGTTCATGGCGACATGGGCTGGCTACCTGCAAGTGGAGCTGCAAATACCCAATTCCCAGCAGGTTCAGGTAAAAACATCAATTTCACCAATGCCATCTGGCTTTCGGGTTATGATGCTGGAAACAATCTACATATTGCCGCACAAACCTATCGTCAGAATGGCAATGATTATTGGCCCGGAATACTCGATTCCAGCGGCACCATAACTAATATCAATTCACATAAATGGTCTAAAATATGGAAGGTTAATAAGTCTACCATAGATAGCTTTATGCTTACATCGGTACATACAGCATCCACTACGCCAACCTCCATCTTAACCTGGCCTGGAAAAGGCAATGTCAATGCTATAGGATTCGGTACAATTCCACTAACAGTTACTACAGACATGGCACCATTTGTAGACCTTAATGCCAATGGCATCTATGAACCCCTATTGGGCGAATACCCCGCAATAAAAGGCGACCAGGCATTGTGGCAGGTATTTAACGACAATGGTCCTTCCCATAACGAAAGCCTTGGCCGTCCGCTTAAGGTTGAAATTCATCTTATGACCTATGGTTACCATAGGGGTACACTTATTGATAATGTGATATACTACGAATACACAATAATCAATAAATCGACCAACAATTACCACAATTTCAGGATGGGCTTTTGGGATGATATGGATTTGGGCTATTACAATGATGATTATATAGGCTTTGATTCTTCAAGAAGGATGGGGATTGCTTACAATGGCAATAACGATGATGGCAGTGCCGCGGGGCACCCGGTGAATAGCTATGGCACACATATACCTATAGTAGGTGTAACAGCAGTAGGTCTTCCGGGCGATGTAGTTGGTAACCCTGTACCCCTTGGTGCTTTTGATTACTACAGGAATGATTCATCTAATCTAGGCAACCCACAGATAGATACCCAATACAATAATTTAATGCGCGGATATGATCGTCTCCATGAGCATTTCACTTTTGACTATGCAGGTCCGGGAACACCCACATCAGGGATTGGCACTGGGCCAATAACCAATTATGTCTTTACTGGGAATCCTGCTACTCCAGGTAGCTGGAGTGAATGTGGCGCGGTCAATCCTCCCGGCGACCGCCGTTTCCTGATGACTACCGGTGACTTCAACCTGAATGCGGGAGCCACCCAAAAAATAGTATTGGCTCTGGTAACCACCAACCCCGATACCCTTGGTGGTTGCCCTAATACAGATTTCACAAAACTGGAAATTGTGGCTGATACTGCATGGCATTATTACCAAAATTCAGTATCCGGTATTGCCAATGAGGTTAAAGCTGCTACCCTAAAAGTTTACCCCAACCCTGCCCACAACCAAGTTAATATAGAATACCCCGGCACATTAACAGGTAATGAAACCATAAGTATGTATAACGCTATCGGGCAGTTAATGAATATATCATTTGCTACTATTCGTCAAAAAACTACTGCCGATATATCAGGTCTACCAAATGGCGTATATGTGGTACTGTTCCAAAATGAAATAAATACAGAAAGCAAGCTATTTATAAAAGATTAAATTAAATACAAAATCCCAAAAGAGCCTGTAATAGCAAATTACAGGCTCTTTTTTTGTTATAGGGTCTATCTTATTTATATTGCACTGCATTTAGTGATGCAACATAGCTATGAGCAAGTCATACATAATCTTTATACTTATTACCACCCTGTTTTTTGGTGCTTGCAAAAAAGACCTCCTTCACTGGCAAAGTGTACAGGAATTAAATAGCCATACCAACAGTCAGCTTACCAATATCCATTCACTTGACGGTACTACATTTATTGGGGCGGGAGGTGATATATGGTCTAAGTCGGTAATAATAAGATCTACCGATGGGGGCTATACCTGGACTTGTGATTCAGTACCGGCATGCATGCTTGAAATGTATGGCATGTCAATTGCCGACAATGGCACCTTATACCTTAGTGGCTTTAATGGTAGTGTGCTGATATCAAAAGACAGTGGCCTTACCTGGCAATACAAATTTCTAGGCAACTATTTGGAGTATTTTGGAGGTACTTTTATAACCCCCGATACCGGTATTTTCATTAGTAGTGTGCTCATGAGGCAAAGTACCATTACCCGGGTGAATGCCAACTTCAATAAGATTGACGACCAAACCTTTCAGTTTGGCTTAAACGCTTGCTACTTCACCAATCAGATTACAGGTTACGTGCTTGGTTATGGCACCATAATGAAAACCACCAACCGCGGCAATACCTGGCAATACCTTGACGTTTCGGGTGATAATTTTACAGCCATGGCCATAATCGGTGATAATTTTTGGGCTTGTGGTTCAAATGGTGGGATCTATAGGTCAACTGATTCCGGTGACCATTGGCAATGTATGAGAAACGGGAATGATATAACCCATCCGCACTACTCATTGAGAACTATTTATTTTGCCAGCACACAG
>CAIWHI010000548.1 GCA_903912435.1 uncultured Bacteroidota bacterium
AGAAATAATTCTATTGACAATTCTATAGCTTGAAAAATATCTGTTGCAATCATTCATTGGATTTACGTCCAAAATTACCGAAAAACATGTTCACAAAAACGCAAACTCAAGTGCCATTTCTTTACTGAACTGTTACTTTGGGTGATTTAATCTGATTACTTGCATGAATGCTTTTTTCATATACTTCAATCAGGCGCAATATTTCTGGCATGTCTTTACGCATTCCTTCAAGAATTTTTGCTACTCGTTGTTCTGTTTTTGAAGGACTGTTCATAGTGCAAAGCTGGAAAAAGTGATTGATTTCTGGTTTTACTACCCACAAAAAAAGAGCAGCATGACCACCATGCTGCTCTTTTAATATGAATACGATAAAATTATTTACTTTCTTCTGCTTCTGTATCAGGAGCGGCTTTTTCTATTTTGTCGAACTCCATTAAGAGAGAGAAACGAACGGTGTTTGATAATGGGTTACGAGTGGTGCCTGAACCCTGTGGCACGATGTAAGAAGCGTTTATCTGGAAGATATTGTACTTCACACCTATACCTGCGGTAATATATTGACGGTCTCCATTGTCTTTATTCTCGTAAAAATAACCTGCACGTACTGCAAATTGTTTCTGATACCAATATTCTGCACCCATTGAAGCATCAATCTCTTTTAGCTGGTCGCCGGTACCAAATGAAGAGAAGATACCGCTAACTACACCTACCTGTGTATCAGGGTTGGCATAAGAAAGTACGGGTACCAATAACTTATTAAGGTCGAGCGCAAAAGTAATGGCATTATAAGCATCAAACTGAGATGTATAAGCAACACCTACACCAAGGTTCATTGGGATGAAGTCTTTACGGCTTGAATTGTAAGATATTTTAGAGCCTATATTACTTAATACTGCGCCCATATTCAATGTATTGCTTTTGTCGTCGCCCTTATCCGTTTTTTTGGTATAAAATACACCAAGGTCGGAACTGAAGGCATTACCCGGACGATAATCGCCACTGTTGTTAGAATAAGATACACCTGCAGCTATAGCTGAATGTATATACCTCATACTTAAACCAACAGAAAGGTTTTCAGACAGTTTTTGTGAATAGCCAAGGTCGAAAGAATATTCCCTGGGTAAACCTGTGCCTATAGAGTTGCCTAATGCATCGGTGTAATTTATATTACCCAATGAGAAATACCTCATTGACCCACTTACCACCTTGTCGCTTTCCTTACCAAATTTGGCATAGCCAGCTATATAAGCCAAAAAGATATCAGGTACCAGATCCTTAAGCCATGGGGTATAAGTCATGGATACACCATAGTTTTTTTCAGCAAATGGCAATTTTGCAATGTTCCAGTATTGAGCATTGGCATCGGGGCTAACGGCAATACCGGCATCGCCCATAGCTCCGGCGCGTGCATCTGGTGATATTCTTAGAAAGGGTACTGCGGTGGTTACAAATGAATTGGATGTACCATTAACATTTGCGGGTTGCGCACCCACCTTAGCGGTTACTAAACCGACAAGTAATGTTAGTCCTATTATTGCAATTTTTTTTGCCATTCTGTTATAGTTAAAAAATTTAAAGTTTCGCAAAAATATTTAATTTCTTCCATTTAGTCAACTAAAAAGTATTTCGCGGCAATACAATTAACGCACGATTACTAACTTTTGGTATGCGGATGATTTAAAATTTTTGCCGGTGATATTTAGTCTGTAAACATACAAACCAGATGGCAATCTTTCTCCATTTTTATCTGTTCCATCCCAGGAAATTTCATTAGTTCTGCTTCCTGAGGGGGTAATTTGCTCATTTATGTCTTTTACAAGGCCTCCTGCGGCATTATAGATCAGAATTTGTACGTCTAATGCTTCATCCGGGTGGTTATGCTCGAAAACAAAACGGGTGCTGTTACTGAAAGGGTTTGGATAATTCTGCAGATTTTGTATAGCAATAATAGTGCCATCAATTACAGTGAAATCAACTTTCCCGGTACCACTATTATCATTTACGTCCCATGCTTTTACTGTGATGGTATGTCTGCCATCAGGTATTCCTGTGATAGGGAATGATACATAGCCAAATTGGTAGGTATCTGGTGCTGTTTGATAATAGTTGTTGAGTATGTAGGGGCTTTCTACATTATCATCGAGAATAGCTGTCATATTATGACCCAATTCATTACCTGATACATTGATGCCGGTTTCGGAATATAATGTTACGAACAATGAGGTATTTGTACCTGTAATTCCACCATCCTGAAATAAGGTGTCATTAATATAGGGCCTTACAATAGGAGGGTTAGTACTCAATACAGGATTAGAGGAGTAGCCACCTATATATAATGATGTGTCAACGCCGGCGGCATCAATTCGTCCATTATCGGCATAAGTGCTAATTTTACTTTTGCCATAATAATAATTTATGTCCTTAGGAGTAATGAACTGGAACTCAAACAGGCCATTATTCACAGTAACCCTTCCTTTATAAACTACTACATCCTGTAATTTATAAGTGCGGGCAGCACCAACAATGGTAGATATATCCCTTGATTTGTCGAAGAATGTAATATAAACAGTGCCTGAGAACCCGGTCATAATTTCACCATTGTTATCCCTTACGCTTCCGTGCATAATATATTTACCAAGTGCCATTATGGAATCGGTGCGTAGCATGCTTACTCCATCTATAGCACTATCGAATTTTACATTGTATTGGGGGAAATCGGGGGTAAGGGCAGGGTCGCCGAGTAAGGAGAATTTACGGAAATTGGTAATTTCTTCGCTGTTGGTGCCTGAATTGATGTAGGTATTGTTTTTACTGATACGGGAAGCATCACCAAATGTATTCCAGCTACCATCGCTATTACGGGTAAATTGCGATGTAATGTATTGGGTATTTAATGGCTTATTCCAGTCGGCAAATACAGCCTCGGTGGTTGTGATAACGGCAATTACTCCTCCATTATCTAATTTCACTAATTCTTCTGCTGCTGAAACAAATTGAGGATGGTCGAACTGTCCAAAATCGCAGGTAGCAGTTACCATGAAAGGCAACATATTGGAGTTATTCCAGTTGACATAATCATCATGCGTTAATATGCGTTCAGATGACCATACCTGGGTATTGCCATGGCCATTATAATTCATCATAAATACCCCTTTATACACATCATTATTAATAGCTGCATTTGCATTGGGGCAACGGTCGCCTGCTGGTGTTTTAATGGTAGGTATGGCATTCTCATATACTTTATCCAGATTATAGAGGTTAGATGTTGCCGCTGTGAGCGTTGATCCCATTATTTCAGCATCGTTCATATGGTCACCTGCGCCATCAGATACGCAGGCAGTAAAAGTGGCATTTATACGCCACGGGCCAAGGGTAGATGGCTTAGTATAGTTGATTACCTTGTTTACCAGGGCTGTGGCATCGGCATCAGTTCTTGCAGGAAACCTGCCTACACCAATATCCAAAACATTGGTGCGTGAATTTTCTTCTATATATTCGTTGTCATCAAGGAAGCCAAAGAAGTCGTCGGTAGAAAATGCATCCAGATCATTAGTAGATACTGCAGATTCGAATACAGGTACGAAATTACTGTTATTTGTAGTCCTGTTTTTATAGTCGTAGGAGGCTCCACCAAATAATAGCAGGTATTTAGGCATATCAGCGGCTGTGGTTGCTCTTTTATAAAACATTCTTGCAAAGTCGCGAATGGCACTTAGGTCCTGGGCACCGGAAGAAAATTCATTATAAACCTGGGTAGTTGTGGCGATTACCACTCTCATGTAATCATGAGCCTCGTGGTAGGCAGCAAGTGCCTGGGCTTGTGCAAGAAAAGCAGGATAGGTGACAATAATTAAATCAGCCTGTGACTTGCCATGCAGGTTTTGGTTATTAACAACACCTGCATATTTTGGTGTATACAGGTTGGTGTTGTTCATAGCTACAAATTCGTGTAGTATTGAGGCTTCTTGTGTAAAAGTGTAAGTAGTTCCGGATAGGGTACCACTAATTAGCACCGGCCTTTGAGGATTGGTTATGTCCCATACCACAGTGCTGCTATTAGCGCCTTCCAGGTGATAGGTAGCAATATTTCCTGCTCCTACACTAGCCCAGTCCCTGAAACCCATTTGGTCATCATTCATTACCAGGCTGCGCCTTACATTTAGTTCAATATAGTCGAGATATCCACTGGCAGAAGAATTATAAGGTTGGTAAACAATCTGCACACTAAGATTGGATGCTGGTGTACACGCACCCGAGCCAGAAACAGTGGTTAATGACATAACTACATCGGCTAAGGTAGGTTGGGTAGGGGTAAGTGTTGCTGTACCTATTGCCACCCCATTTACGTTTACATTATAATAACTATTTCCTGCACCTGTTCCTCCAAATTGTACAGTAGTGTATGCGCATGCGGTGGTTTGTCCGGTATTGAAATTAAATGTTTGTGTAGTATTACCTAAAGCATCTACAAATTGTTCGCCATACCATAATTTACCTAGTCCGGGTGGGTTGATTAAATCTACATCATGAACATCGTAATAGTTAAAGTCGGTAACAATTACATTGCCAGTTCCAACACCAGATTGGGCATCAATATGGTAAGGTGATGCGCCCTGATTGAAAGTGATGAAATAGTAGGCCGTATCGGTATACAGATTATTGAAGTGGGTAAATCTTTGGTTAGCGCTATCTTTTTTCCAACCCGTAGGGCCTATGGCATAAAATAGAGCATATTCGCCATTGTCGAATGAGTTGTCGGAATTGGCATTAATTTGTATTGCATTTTCAATAAGGTCGCTGGCACGTGGAATAGATAAATCCTCAGATAACATATTACCTCCATTTCCAAAGATGCGAATATTGGCCGGATTAATATTAGTAGGGTTCAAGCCCATACTTTTAATGAAATTATAGTCAATTTTATAAAGGCCTGTTTTAGTTACACCTATTTTGTACCAATCACCAGTATGTAGCACTGAGCTGGAAGGGTCGTTGGTAGTACGGGCTGCCGATTTTACTGGTGGGGCTGTTTCTGTAATATTCAGTGTAAAGCTACTGACCCTATTAGTTTTGTTGTCTATACCAATATTAAATGCGGGAATGCGCACCAATAAAAATGGTCGTTTGCGGTCCATACCAATGGAAGCAATGAATTTATTAGGGTCGCCGGCTTTTGCATCTTTAGGCAGGATGCCTGATGCGAAGGTGATTTCAGCTATTTCCACTTTTGGCATTACAAAATCGCTTAGCCATATTTGTTTAGAAATATATCCTTTAGCAATATCACTTTCATTTATCTGGTACCTGGTAGTGATACCGAATATACTGCCCTGGGCAAAGAGGCTTAGGGTTAAAATCAGAAGAACACTTAATTTTCTCATATTAGGTTAAGTATTTTTTAATGTTATGAGGGGTATGTTATTTCAAAATTACGGAATAAAACTATTGAAAAGTCAGCCGGTAGAAATAGAAATTGACTATGTAATGTTAAGATACAAATTTATTGCACTTAATTTAATACAAGAGAGGGTATTTATACCCTATATTAATTTTTTGTTATTTTGGCATAAACCTGGAGGGTTTTAATTTTTCGAGATTTTATTTTTTTAAGTATCAGATAATAGATATTTAGCTTGCATTTTTCGAGTTTGATTATTAATTTAAAGTTTATTTTAGGTAGGTAATGCCCGTAAATGGGTGGACAGAAACACTCGAATTTTGCATTTTATATTTTTGCTTGGGTTCCAAAGAAATAGTATAGCTTTGTAGTGTTAATATGCTGATAAAAAATGTGGTACTGGATAAGAAACGCATTTTTTTAACAGATATTATATTCGCAAAAGAATAAAATGAGAAGTTTTTTTTGGCTTATGAGGCTGAAAGCTTGACAATTTGAAAAAGTTGCGGTAACATTGTAACGACTTTTAAAAACTTACCTGCTAATTAGTGTAAATATTTTGGTTTTATTATGAAAAGACAATTCATTGGTATTGGCTTGCTGTGTGTAGGAGCAGCTATTTTTCTCACTTCATGTTCTTCCGGTTCTCACAAGAGGGGCAAGGGTGATATGGTTTCTCAGGTAACTGGCTGGCCTTTGAATGACAAGCGTTATGGTGGTTATGAAGTAAGTAATTATCCTGGTCAACAAACACCAATCGGTATGACTTTCGTACAGGGTGGTCGTTTTACAATGGGTGCTGTGGATGATGAAATGGTAACTTTAGAAAATAATAATCACAGGCGTACTGTTACAGTATCTTCCTTTTATATGGATATTACTGAAATCAGCAACGTTAGCTACCGTGAGTATACTTATTGGATGGGACGTGCTTACTACAATGACTATCCGGATTTAGTTCGTGCTTCTTTACCTGATTCTACTGTTTGGCGTAGTGCTTTAGCATATAACGAGCCTTATGTAACTAATTACTTTAGGATGCCTGCTTACAATAATTATCCTGTTGTAGGTGTTAATTGGTACCAGGCAAATGATTTCTGCCAATGGCGTACTGACCGTGTGAATGAGTTTTTATTGATTCAGTCTGGTGCAATGAGGCCAAATGCAACTCAGTCAAATGAGGACGTATTTACTACCAAGTCATATCTTGCTGACCAGTATGAAGGTACCTCAGGTCCTAATATGAGAAGAGACCTGGATCCAAACGGAGCTGGTCGTCGTAAGTCAAAATATGAGGATGGAGTATTCTTACCAGATTACCGCCTTCCTACAGAGGCTGAGTGGGAATATGCTGCTTTAGGTGAAATTGGTAATAACCCAAGTCCTGAAAATAAGCGTCGTCGTGGTGAAGAAGTTGTTACTGATCGTAACTCACTGCCATGGGGTCCAAAAAATACGACCCGTTATGGTTTGCACAACCAATATCAGGGAGAATTTGAAGGTAATTTCAAACGTGGCCCTGGTGATAACATGGGTGTTGCGGGTGGTTTGAATGATAATGCCGATGGTCCCGGACTTGTAAAATCTTTCTTGCCAAATGCATTCCATCTTTATAATATGGCTGGAAATGTTAATGAGTGGGTTATGGATACATATCGCCCAGGTTCACATGATGAGGTAAATGATTATCGTCCATTTCGTGGTAATAAGTATACTAAACCAATGTATCAGGAAGATGGTACCCTGGAAGAAAAGGATACTATTGGTCATCTACCATATACCTATGTTACTCCTCAGGATGTGCAAACAAACGGTCGTTATGAAATACGTACAGGTGATTTGAACAACTACAGGGATGGTGATAGTCTTTCTCAGTTTGTTTACCAATATGGTGTAAACACTTTGATTAATGATTCTACTAAAGTTTATAAAGGTGGTGGATGGAACGACCGTGCATATTGGATGTCTCCGGGTACACGCCGTTATATCCAGGGTAACTTATCCCGCTCCGACATTGGTTTCCGTTGCGTAATGGATCGTATCGGTAGCCCGGATGGTGATAATTCACCAGGTGGTAATAACTTTGGTGCAGAAAAGAGGCATAAAAGATAATCTTTAGAAAATTATAAAATTTCAGGAACCCCTTTCTTAATGA
>CAIWHI010000549.1 GCA_903912435.1 uncultured Bacteroidota bacterium
CTAATCTTGTATGACTAAATTAATTTATGATAGAGCTTATTTCAGAGCCTGCCGGTATTGATGCTACCCAGGCTATAAACCATCTGGTAACCAACGTTGAAAAAGTTATTCGCGGTAAACGCAGGCAAATAGAAATGGTAATTACCTGCCTGCTCGCCGGCGGCCATATATTAATGGAAGACAACCCCGGTACCGGCAAAACCGTTCTTGCCAAAACACTATCACAATGTATTAGTGGTGAAAGTGAGGGAGAAAACGTTTTGTTCAAACGTATTCAATTTACCCCCGACATCCTGCCTATGGACCTAATTGGCACACATATTTTTGATGATGTCAATAAGGAATTCATCTTCAAAAAAGGCCCCCTATTCTGCAATGTGCTTTTGGCCGATGAAATTAACCGTGCCTCACCAAAAGTACAATCAGCCCTGCTTGAGGCTATGGCCGAACAGCAAATAACCGTAGGCGATACCACCCTAAAACTGGAAAATTTATTTTTTACCATTGCCACCCAAAATCCAATAGAAATGGAGGGCACCTACCCCCTCCCCGCTGCCCAGCTCGACCGCTTCTATATGAAAATCCAGTTCGGCTATGTAAATGAAGAAACCGAACTTAACATCTACCGCGAATACCTCAACATTGCCCAAAACCTGATTGATCTACAGCAGGTATTAAGTATGAAAGACATCCTGGCACTACAGGTTATGGCAGGTGAGGTTTTTGTTCATGAAGAAATAATTAGGGCAGTAAGTAATATTGTACGCCAAACCCGCGACCACCAGGACATTTCATTAGGGGCATCTACCCGTAGTGGTATAGCCTTCCTCAAATGCCTGAGGGCCTATGCATTGGTGAAAGGCCGCACCTATGTAATAGAAGATGATGTAAAGGAGACTGCCCGCGCCGTTCTCGACCATCGACTCGTATATAGGAATAAGGATGGAAAATTAAAAGCACTCGATACTATTATAAATAAAGAAACCGAACGCCTGGCAAAGCTGAAACTGTATGCTTAACCAAACCAACCTGCCCAACAAACTCATGGGCAAGTCTTTTTTACGTTTAGCCGTATTTACCTTCTTAGGCATTATAACCCTATGGAGCAATCTTACATTTGCTCAAAACAATAACCAAAGACCCGCCCCACAACCCCTCATGCGGCCCGAATTCTGGCCTCCCCACCCCACCGCCAAGCTGGAAGCCCGTATGAATATTGATGCCAAAAGGCAAATTGAAAATATGGATGGTGAAGATGCGCTACCACGCTCAAGGGAGTTTATAAGGACTGATAGTACCTATTATGTAGGTTGGATGTTTGAGGGTGCATATAAATATAACCATGCCGCCGACTACCTAGGCTATAAAAATGCAATAGTCCCGCTGGAAAAAGCTATGCGCCTCCTCGAAAAAGACTATTCTAAAGCTCTCTCTACCCGCACCGATAATATACTTACCTATATCCCCATCCGTATCCTTCAGCCCGACTATACCATGCTTGCCTACTACCTGCAACAATGCTATAGCAATACCGACCAGCCCGAAAAAGTTTATGCCCTCGCACGTAGGGTACTAAAATGGAAATTCCAGGCCCAGTTTAGCTTCGATGCCTACAACTACCTTGCCTGGACTACCCACCGCAACAGGTTTTATACCAAAAGCAAATACTCATTTTTAGGAAACTCCATTGATGAAAATGAACAAATAGCCAACAAATATCTGGACACAAGCCTTCAACTTACTGCCCGCAACAAACACCTCAATGAAGCCCTTTCCCAATACATGCCCTTCTTCAAGGATAATGACGAGCGGGAGAAAATGAGTGTGTACCATTACAAAAACATCCTCTACAGCTACGCCTTCAACATAGATTCGGCCAATTACTATTTCGAACTGATGCGGTCAGCAGGTAGGCTGCCACATAACAACTATGCCAATTTCAGGGGTATCTGTGGCGATTTCAAAACCCAGGAAGAAGAATATAAAATTGCTTCCCGACTCGACCCGAGTGATAAGCGCCTACAGGAATGGGCCTATTATACCAGTATACTGGATATATATAAAGCCGAACC
>CAIWHI010000550.1 GCA_903912435.1 uncultured Bacteroidota bacterium
CCCCAGCTACGGCATCGCCATATTCGGCAGGGAAGGCCCCCATGAAAAAATCGCTGTTAGCCAGAGTCTTGCTGTTCAGCATGCTTACCGGCCCGCCGGTAGTGCCGGGAATAGAAAAGTGATTAGGGTTGGGTATATCCACACCTTCCATGCGCCACAACACCCCTTGAGGACTATTGCCCCTTACTACAATATCATTGCGCGAGTCATCGCCACCCTGTGCACCAGCAAAGTTGGACGCCATACGGGCAGGGTCGCTACGGCTACCGGCATAGCGCTCGGTTTCCTGCACATCGAAGGTTTTGGTGCTTACCAGGGCCATATCATTAATGTGTTCGCGCTTCTGGGTCACCACCACCTCGGCTACCTTCACTGCCATTTCCTCCATTTCAAGGGGCAGTATCACCTCCTTGGCCGATGTTACCAGCACATCATTTAGGGTAATGCTTTGGTAGCCCACATAGCTTACCGTGATGGTATGCTTACCCACCGGCACATTCTCAATTACAAACTTACCATCCGCATCAGTGGCCCCGCCAATAGGCGTTGCCAGGTCGGTAACCCCAATGCTTACCCCTATCAATGGTGACTTTGATTCTTTTTCAATCACCACACCCTTTATCCGCTGCACCCTTTGTGCCATGCACCATACAGGAAATAATAAGACCAGTAAAAATATTGCTCTAATCATACCAATGCTTTAAGCCGTTAAGATACTCAAAGAAGGATATAAACAAAACATTTATGAAGAATGTGTTTTATACATGGTTGTAAAACATCAGCCAGAATAGTTTTTGGGGATTGTTGTCCCGGCTTCATCATGCTATTGGGCTATAGTTGCGTTGGCACCGTTCAGGTAGGGGAATGGTATTGGGCTATGTCATCGTAATAAGAAATTCCAGCTGCTCCCAGTGCGTCACTGCGAACCCGCTTTTTCTGCGGGTTCGCAGCCTCAAAAGATGTGGGGGGCGGGAATTGGTGGTGGCTATTTTTTGTCAGAATGCCCCATTTTCTGAAAATAAAATATTTTGCGAAATGGGGCAATGGTATCGTTGTAAGTAATTGGTTGTTAGTTATATGTGAGTTTTTGCAATTTCCCATTGTTGCCCCACATTGCCCCAATGTTGTTGCGGTTTTTACATCTGGTAAATGCCGAAATAGTGGATGCAGCAGGAAGGGTAGTATTTTAAGATTACCTGCTGGCGCAAGCGTTGCGAAGGATCCTTGTGTCTACCTAAATCACCCTATCTGTGACAGGCATTCGGAGAACCAAAGCCCAATACCAACCCCAGCCCAATAGCGTATAACCCCCCAATCCTCGAAAATGTTGTACCCGCTAACGGGGTGCCAAAACGGGATGAGGTGCCAATGGGCTACAAAGCGGGCTACCCCTAGCGGAGTGCTTCCCTATTCCGCCACCCCACCTATCTTGCCACATTTTCCCAAAACCCATCGTCATATCAATAATTTATCCAACATTTGCACCCTATTCGCTTGCCCCAAAGCCCAATAAAAAACAATAGTGAAAATTCTTACACGAGCAATTCCCCCTTTGTGCAAGGGCCTGTGCGTTTGGGAAGGGGCAAGGGGATGTAAAAACCGCGGTAACATTGGGGCATTTTGGGGTAACAATGGGAAATTATAAAAACGTACATATATTTGATAATCAATCACTTACGCCGCTATCCTTGCCCCAAATCGCAAAATACTTATTTTCACAAAATGGGGCATTCTGACAAAAATAGCCCCCGAATGCCGTTGTTGGTGTTTTCACCAACAACCGTCGAGGTTAGCCACTAATGGTATTCATACGCATGCTATGCAAATTTGCTAAACGAAAGGATTGTTGGTGAAAACTCCAACAATGGTCAAACAGTAGTTCAGATAACAGTGGTAACATTGGGGCATTTTGGGAAATTATAAAAACGTACATATAATTAATAATCAATCACATACACCAATACCATTGCCCCAAATCGCAAAATACTTATTTTCACAAAATGGGGCATTCGGACAAAAAATAGCCCCCGAATGCCGTTGTTGTGTTTTCACCAAAAACTGTCGAGGTTATCCGAAAATGATAGCTTTTGCATGTTAAGCAAATTTGCTTATCGAATGGATTGCTGGTAAAACCAACAAATAGATCGTAAATTTATCAAACCAGTCGATAATGAATCGATTGGCAGTATACAATATATAGAAGATGATCTGATTCTGCCAACATAACCTGTTATTGTAAAGAAGATCAAAAGGAATATCTTTGACTATGAGACATGCAAATCTAAATAGGAAAATAAAAATACTGATTTATCTTCCAATCCTATTATTATCTGCCTGCACTCACAAATCTGAGATACCCACCGTGCCATCCTGGACGATTAGTTCCTCGGTTTTGGGGCATACCCTCACTATTTCATCTTCACCCAGGTTTGCCGGGGCTATCTGTTCAGTAAACTGGAATGGGAAAGAGTTTATCAATAACGA
Organism: uncultured Bacteroidota bacterium; assembly: GCA_903912435.1. Lineage (GTDB taxonomy): Bacteria > Bacteroidota > Bacteroidia > Chitinophagales > Chitinophagaceae > Nemorincola. The sequence continues at coordinate 2,485 of CAIWHI010000550.1, forward strand.
CGACCACGGACGTGAATTACAATCTGCAGCAAGCTTCGATGGCCTTGGCGAATGTTATAATCCAACAGAAGCTGGTTCGGAAGCTGATGGCAAAAGCGATACTTCTACAAGTAAGCTTTTGACCTTTAGTGCAAGTGGCTACCAGATAGCTTCTTCCACTCAAATGGCCTTCTGGACAAATGTCAATCAGCCATATCCTGCTGGTTGTGGTACCGATACAAATATTAAAGTAGCTCAAAATACTACAAACCTGTCTAACTATGTTATCTCGAAACATATTACCGTTGGCTTTTCCGGCATAGCTAATGCAATTGAGTACCTGGTTACCTACCACGTTCCAGACCACCATACGTCTGCCACCTTTGAAAGCCTTACCGGCTACCTTACCCAAGACTTTTCCTCATTCTGGACTTTTGATCCCTCTATCCGATCATTAACACAACTATCAGCCGGGCCAGGTGAGCAACCAATCCCCATCATCTTTTCTACAATCGATTCACAATATGCCATGGGTATCTATAGTCCCGATCTTCCTCAGTCACCCTTTCCCAAATTGGGCTATGGCAGGTTTAGGTTTCCTTCGCAAAATACCATGAAGTGGAATGCAGTATTTCGGCGTTATGATACTCCTCCAGGTGATTACAATTTTCGCATGTATCTGGTTATCGGGTCTCTTTCTGATGTCACCACAGGTATTGTATCTGTATATAAAAAATTTTACCCATAGTATAAAATCATAGTTTTTAGAAACCCTGATAAACATTAGTTCCATACAAATCCCAGCCTAAACAATAAGAATTTCCACCTTTAACCTTATTTAACCCAATCATTCAACTAAAAGTCTTGTGAACTGACAGATTTTGTTATTTTTGTCTCCAGTCTAATAATTTTTCATGAAATATTCAAAAATCAATAACCTTACAGGTTGGATCACAGGCGGTATTGCTTATATCGTATACCTGATGACAATGGAACCAACCGTTAGCTTTTGGGATTGCGGTGAGTTCCTCTCATGTGCATACAAGCTCGAAGTAGGCCACTCACCAGGGGCACCTTTCTTTATGTTGCTACAGCGCTTCTTTGCCCTGTTTGCAGGTGGTACACTCACAGGTGGCCCATCTACCAATGCCGCATGGTTTATCAACTCATTATCTGCGCTCACCAGCGGTTTAAGCATCCTTTTCCTCTTCTGGACCATCACCCATTTTGCCAAAAAACTTATGGTAGAGGGTAAAGCAGAACCAGATATTAACCAGACAGCAGCCATTATGGGTGCCGGCCTTGTAGGTGCCTTAGCTTATACCTTTTCCGATACCTTCTGGTTTTCGGCAGTAGAGGCGGAAGTTTATGCCACCTCATCATTCTTTACTGCTATTACCTTCTGGGCTATCCTTAAGTGGGAGAATGTAGCCGATAATAAACATGCCGACCGCTGGATAGTGCTTATTGCCTACCTAATTGGTATCTCGGTATGTGTGCATCTGCTCAACTTATTGACCATACCTGCATTAGCTATGGTTTATTACTACCGCCGCTACGAAACCACCCTCAAGGGTACCATCATTGCCTTTGTAATGGGCTGTGTGGTGCTGGCTTTTGTTCAGTTTGGTGTGATACAGTATATCCCCAAGATTGCTTCTAAGTTTGATATTATGTTCACCAACGGAATGGGTATGCCATTCGATACTGGTTCTATCGTATTCCTTTTCCTGCTTACCGGCTTGCTTATATTCCTGCTATTATTTGCCAAAAAAAGGAAAATGTATACCCTGCACACTAGTGTATTATGCATCATGTTTATTATCATTGGTTATTCCAGTTACTTCTCTGCCATCATCAGGTCGAGGGCTGATGTGCCGATTGATATGACAAATCCTGATAACCCTATTAGCTTCCTCGACTATGTAAATCGTGAACAATTTGGCCAGCAGCCATTGATTTATGGTCCTTATTTCAACAGTAAGTATTACGATGCTGCTGATAAAGGCGACATGTATGCCCAAACAAAGGTGAACGGCAAAGACCATTATGAGGCAGTAGGTAAGAAAAGGGAGCCTGTATTCGAGGCCGACCAGATGCACCTATTCCCCCGTATTTATGATTATAACGACCCTAGTCATATCAATGCCTACCGCGCATTCTGTGGCCTGGGCCCTAAAGAAGACCCAACATCTGCCGACAACATGAAGTACTTTGTGGGTTACCAGATGGGCTGGATGTGGTGGAGATTCTTTATGTGGAACTTTGCCGGTCGTGAAAACGACATGGAAGGTCAGGGCGACCCACAGCGGGGTAACTGGATTTCGGGTATCGCGCCTATTGATAAAATGCGTGGACTGGGTGATACCGACGAAATGGGTAATGGGTTCACTACCAACGGAGCACACAATAAATTGTATTTCCTACCATTGATTCTTGGTTTTATTGGTCTTATTTACCAGTTCAACCGTAATAAGAAAGATGGTATTGTAGTGCTTACCTTGTTCTTCTTTACTGGTGCGGCAATTGGTATTTATCTGAATATGCCACCTAACCAGCCACGTGAGCGTGACTATGCATTTGCCGGTTGCACCTATACATTTACTATTTGGATAGGGCTAGGTGTACTGATGATATATGACTGGCTGCGCAAAGGCAAGCACAATATGGCTATGGTAGTGGTGAGTACTGCTATTGGCATGGTTGTACCAGTATTGATGGCAAGAGTAGAGTGGGATGACCACGACCGTAGTAAAAAATGGCTGGCCCATGATGTGGCTTTCAACACACTATCCTGCTGCGACTCTAATGCAGTACTGTTTACCTTCGGCGATAACCAGACCTATCCGCTGTGGTATATACAGGAAGTAGAAGGTTTCCGTCAGGATGTGCGTATCATTAATACCAGCTTATTGGGTATTGACTGGTATGTTGATCAGCTCAATTATAAGACAAACAAGGCTGATGCATTACCTATGATTTGGAAAAGGAATGATTATATTGGTGACCATCACAACTACACTATGTATAATAAGAACCCACAGATTCCTGCTGACAAATTCTTCAACCTTACAGAGATTTGTAATTTTATAAATAGCAAGGACCCTGATAAAATGGGTATGACCAGAGGTCAGGAGCCAATGAACTATATACCTTCTAAAAACTTCTTTACACCATCTTTGAGTAAGGAAGAATTATTGAAGCGTGGATTTATTAAGCCTGAAGATACTGCCAAGGTGATAACAGACATGAAGTTTGTATACCCTAAGAATGCCGCCACCAAGAGCGACCTTGCGATCCTCAATATTATAGCAGGTGTAGCCAATGAAGGCTGGAAACGCCCACTGTATTTCGATGCTGGTCTCCGTTCAGGTGATTATGTAGGTACCGGCGATTATTTGCACATGGAAGGTTTGGTTTACCACCTGTTGCCTTTCAAATACAATGACCCTGCTAAAAACAATGCACAGGTATTGGGCAGTGTAAATACAGATAAGAGCTACGACCTGTTTATGAAGACCTTTAAATGGGGTGGTGCTGACAGGAATGATGTATACTTTGATGAACCAAACAGGCATGATCTTTATTCATACCGTATGGATGCCAGCTTCCTGGCCAATTCTCTGGTAGCAGAAGGTAAGAAAGATAAGGCAATACAGGTACTTGATAAGGTAATGACAGGTATTACTGAACATTCTTATTACTACGACCTTACCGGATATTTCCTTGCATCATCTTACTACCGCGCTGGTGGTATTAAGCAGGCACAAGACTTATCGGCAAAGATGGTGCGCAATGTTGAATCAAATGTAAACTGGGTAGCATCATTAGGCGATGAACCAAGAGCTATTATGGGAGATGAAATCAACCAGCAGTTCCAGATATTGCAGGGTATTTCGCAGACTGCTTACCAGGCCGGTGACTCTACAACTGCCAAAAACATATTTGCCAAAATGCAGACAATGGGGCCAAAAGTTAGAGACCTATTGGAAAAGAAAGGTGGCCGTGGCCCTGCACCTTCAGGTGAAGATGAATAATATCGTTTGGTTATATAAAATTAAAAGTCCCGGCTCGCCGGGACTTTTAATTTTCAGATGATTTTCAAGACCATCATTGCTCTATTCAATAATACAATGTGGTAAGCTTGTCTGCAAATAGATGGGCTGAATATTTGATAATATTTCAGAACAATAGATTGAAGCTAATTTTCTGA
>CAIWHI010000551.1 GCA_903912435.1 uncultured Bacteroidota bacterium
TGTTTGGTATTGCAATAAATAATAAAAGTGTAGTGTGATATAGTAATCCTTTAATACACCGCCCAATGAAAACCAGTATACTCGTCTATATTTTTATATTTATCATTATAATTTCTTGTGTAAGCCAGAAAACAGACTACGTTTTTAATAAATTAAAGACTGAATTGGATAAAAAGGGTCTAAAAATTGATTCAGTAGATAATATAGGATTGATTTATGTAACTGTTCAAGATATTAAACTTTCGATTAGTCTTGACAATCTACGGAAAAGTTATACAGAAAGTAAGGATGATAATGAAATCGTAGAATTTGCAAACGCGATAGTTACTTCTGTGGATGAAATTGGCCCATGGAAGGAATGTAAAGACCACATATATACTTCCTATTTTCCATCAGATTTTGAATTCAAAGACAATATCCACAAAAAGATTACTGATGAATTCCATCAGATATTTAGTCTGAGGATAAATGGCAAAATTAGTTGGATATTACCAGATCAATTAAAGAAATGGGGGATAGATACTGTTGAATTGGAAAAGCAAGCCGATATGAATGGCAATGAACTGCTTATTAAAGCCAACATAGAATTTGATACCATTGAAGGAAAGAAAATCGGTTATTTCAGCATTGGAGATGGGAATGATATTTTAAAGGGTTCAATGCTATTCGCATCTGGATTTAAGGAAAAAGTAAAAGCACAATTTGGATTTCCCGTATATGCAATTTTTCCTGTAAGGGATTTCCTGATTTTCTTCTCAGAAAAAGATTTTGATTTTTTCTCTTCAAGAATAGGGACAACGGTCAAGAAGGAATACAATAAGTCGGCATACCCAATCACACCTGAATTATTAAAAGTCTCAGATAAAGGAGTGGAAGCAGTGGGCAAGTACCCTGTTAAATGATACAAAAGTAAGTATATTGAAATTCAATTAAATGTTGTTGATGCGTTAATGTATGATTATTCTCACCCATCCCCCTTCAAAAATTAAAATAATATTAGCAATTGTTATTTAAAACACCTGCTTAAATTTGCTTTTCAAAAATTTAATATTAAACTTTGACCATAAATCACAATCAAAAACTAAAAAGCAATTTTATGAAAAAAGCGTTACTTTCTTTTGCAGCTGCAGTATGCTCATTTGCTGCTTTTGCACAGCCTACACTTACTGCTGCTACAAACACTCCGGTAGCTGGTGATATTTTTAATGGCCGTATTTGCGACACTACAGGCGTTACACCCGGTGCCTCTGGTGCCAGTGTTACCTGGAATTTCTCAACCCTGCATGCCACCAGCCAGGACACATTGGCATATATGGCATGTTCATCTACTCCTCATTGCGATTCTTTTATAATTAGCAACCTTGCCAGCTTCGATAATACTACTTACCAATATTATTTAAATAGCACCTCAGCTATGACAGGTATTGGCCAGGTTGATGCTGCCGGCACGAATTATATACATTTGACCAACTACCTCGATCAGATGTTTTATCCATGTACTTACTTAAGTACACATGTAGATACAGCATTAGGCCATTTTTCTATATCAGGAACAGCAGTTGCGTTGCGTATATTGGACAGCTTTAAAGCTGATGGTTACGGAACATTGACATTACCTACCGGTACACATACTAACGTATTGAGAGTGCATATGATTAACTACACTACCGATACAATTACTATTGTAATAGGTGGCATTCCATTCCCAACAGCAAGCACTTCACGTTCTGAATCTTACTTATGGTTTGATACCGGTTATCATTCACCTCTATTGAATATTGGCCTTGATACTGTTGGTAATGTTCCATTGCATGTTACAAGTGCAAAATTCTATACTCATGGCGCAGTATTAGGAGCAAATACCCTTACATCTGACAATTCTAATATTGAAGTATTCCCTAACCCTGCTACTGAAAACATCACTGTAAAATTCAACACAGCTACATCTGAAAATGTAATAGTTAGCTTAACTGATTTAGTAGGTAGGGAAGTAGCTACTGCTAGTCAAATCACAAATAACTCTGCTACAATCCCGGTTTCTGGTTTATCATCAGGTCTTTACTTGGTTCAGGTTATCAATGGTAATGAGCGCACTACACGTAAAGTGGTAGTAGGTAAATAATTTTATTCAACAGATTCATATTTTGAATGGCCAATAGGTAAAATATTATTTACCCATTGGCCATTCTCTTTTAAGATTTTACTGTGAATGTATATTCCTTTCTATTCATTAATTTTGCTTAAAAGGCTTACTTGAGAATACATACTGACGGACTCGTAAAACAATATGGCAGGCGCACGGTGGTCAACAATGTGTCGTTTGACGTAAACCAGGGCGAAATTGTAGGTTTGCTGGGTCCTAATGGGGCTGGCAAAACCACATCATTTTATATGGTGGTAGGGTTGGTAAAGCCCGACAAGGGCGATGTATTTCTCGATGGTGAGAACATTACCAAACTCCCAATGTTTAAGCGTGCCCAGATGGGTATAGGCTACCTGCCACAGGAGGCATCTATTTTCCGCAAATTATCGGTAGAAGATAATATCACTGCAGTGCTCGAAATGACAAAACTCACCCGCCGTGAACAGCAGGATAAATTGGAGTCTTTGCTGGATGAATTTCATTTGGGCCATGTGCGTAAAAGTCCGGGTGATGTCTTAAGCGGTGGTGAAAGAAGGCGTACCGAAATAGCCAGGGCTTTGGCGGTAAATCCTAAATTCATCCTGCTTGATGAACCCTTTGCCGGTATCGACCCAATTGCAGTAGAGGATATACAGAGTATAGTAGCAGCATTGAAATTTAAAAATATCGGTATCCTCATCACCGACCATAATGTGCAGGAAACCTTATCAATTACCGACAGGGCCTATCTCTTATTTGAGGGCAAGATACTAAAGGCAGGTAGTGCCGAAGAGCTTGCTGCTGATGAACAGGTAAGAAAAGTGTATCTTGGACAGAATTTCGAACTGAAAAAGAAGGTGCCAAAGCCGCTTGGTATAGTGGCAAAACCCGATTTTAAGCCTTAATTTCCATTTAGATTGATTACTTATGTATTCATTGTTGATTGGATAAAAGCAAAAATAATTTTATTCGATGTTCTTTTTTTTAAGGAATTAAAGCCTGAAAGGCTTTAATATGAATAGCCCCGGTGTAAACCGCAGGGCTGTTGCATTCTGTTTAATTCTGGCTGAAAAATCCCGAAGGGATGACAGGATTATAGTAAAATTACCAATTTAAAAGGGCAAAACCCCGGAGGGGTGACATTATTTCAGAGAATGCAACAGACCTGGGTGTAAACCGGGGGGACGGAAATGAAAAACGGAGAACGCCAAGGGGCAATGTCATTATTTAAACATTTTGGGTTAAAACAAATATATTTTAGTGAAAACCAAAATCGATGGCGCCCTGAATGGGCCTGATATATTAGCCCAGAGCATCGCCCTGGGTAGCAATGATGGCTAGTGTGTAAGCCCTGCAAGGGCGAAATGTATTTGTAATTGGCATGAATTGAAGGATAAAATAAATTTGGAATTTCATGCAAACCTTGGCTTAATAATATTGCCCAGCGGGGTTCAATATTAAAGTACATTGATTGATATTGATTTTGGATTGTTAACTAATTAGATGTCTGTTCTCACAGACCTTAACACATATATGAGTATTATTAGTCCTGCTTTCAAAGGGTATATTAAATTGCGCCAGAGTGCAATTGATAACTTCATGCACAATCCTATTGATACCCAACAACAGGTTTTTAATCATCTTATAGGCTCGGCACAGTTTACCGAGTATGGCAAAAAATACAATTTTGAACGAATTGATAGCATAAGCGATTTTCAGAAAATAGTACCTATCAACGATTACGAAACCTTAAAACCCTATATTCAGCGCATACTGGAAGGTACCCAAAATGTACTTTGGCCATCGCCCATTACTTGGTTTGCCAAATCGAGTGGCACTACCAGTGATAAGAGCAAATTCATACCAGTAAGTAAGGAGTCGCTTGATGATACCCACTTCAGGGGTGGTAGGGATGTATTGGCACTCTATCTTAAGGAAAATCCAAAATCTGAATTAACATCTGGTAAATGCCTGGTATTAGGAGGTAGCCACCAGATAAACCAACTAAATGCTGCATCATTCTTTGGCGACCTCTCGGCAGTGATGCTGCAAAATATGCCCCTGGCAGGCCAGCTATTCCGCTTGCCGGAATTATCTATTGCACTAATGACCGAGTGGGAAGATAAGATTGAGCGGATGGCACATAGCACCATTAGTGAAAATGTAACTTATATAGCGGGTGTACCCACCTGGACTATTGTATTGATAAAAAGGATATTGGAGATAACCGGTGCTACCAACCTGCTGGAGATATGGCCAAATCTGGAATTATACATCCACGGTGGGGTAAACTTCACACCTTACCGTCGCCAATTTGAGCAATTTATCCCTTCCCCTTATATGTCTTATAGGGAAACCTATAATGCTTCCGAAGGCTTTTTTGCAGCCCAGGACAGGGATGATGAAGAAGGGATGTTGCTATTTCTCAACCACGGTATTTTCTATGAGTTCATGCCACAGTCGGAATATGGCAGCGAAAATCCGCGCATGCTAACCTTGAAAGAAGTAGAACTCTATAAAAACTATGCAATCGTAATTAGTACCAATGGCGGCCTGTGGCGCTACCTGGTAGGCGATACGGTGCAGTTTACCTCCTTAAATCCATTTAGGATAAAGGTAACCGGTAGGTTAAAACACTTTATCAATGCATTTGGTGAGGAGGTGATTGTAGACAATGCTGATAATGCCATAGCAGCAGCCTGTGCCGAAACAGGTGCTACAGTGGTTGACTATTCAGCCGCTCCTGTTTACATGACCGGTGAAAATAATGGAGCCCATGAGTGGATAATAGAATTCGATCACCTGCCTGTTTCATTAGAAACCTTTACTGTATTACTCGATAAGTCCCTGCAAGCTATCAATTCCGACTACGAGGCCAAACGCTATAAGGATATGGCCCTTCGTATGCCAATAGTGCACGCTATGCCACGGGATGGTTTCAAAAAATGGCTTAAAGACAAGGGTAAACTAGGTGGGCAGCACAAAGTGCCCCGCCTGAACAATGAAAGGAAATACCTGGAAGAAATGCTGGCCTACCTAAATCCAACTAATTAATTTCAGTTGGTGGAATAAATCTCATTTTTAGGAACGATTATTAACTAAAGTACATCATCTGACTTGTTCTTTCTCTTTTCTGCTGTGTTACTAAAGTAGATAAATAGATTACTATTCGCGCCCCTAAGATTGTCGGGATTGTGCCTTGCCTAAAAGAAAAACACCAGCGCATATGATATACTTTATTTAATCAATGTTCATAATGTAAAACTTGTGTAACAAAATTATTATACCCTATTTTCTAAAATCCCCAATTTTAGGAAAATGCAATTTGCCAATTATCTACATGCTAATACTATATCGAATTTATACGCTCTTTTTTAATTAAAAATAGAACGTATATTTGTTATAGTAGTTAGGCCTCGGGTGCTATGTATTTATTGATGTGTGAATTCATAATTATTTTATGGGCAAAATAGACCGTAAACAGTTTATTAGTAAAATAGTTTCTACCCAGATTGGGGAGAACAGGCCTATTAAGAATGAGGACATAGTATATAATAAATATGCAAACAAAACATTGCCTAAATCTTACAAAACAACGGCATGGCTCAGCCAATATTCCGGTGAGTGGACCGAAGTGCAAATCAGGCATCTCCTTAGGCGGACAATGTTTGGCGTAAAAGATGTGGATTTGCAAACACTGCTTGGCATGAATATGAGCAACAGTGTAGATTTACTTCTTAATAATAATCCACCATTACCCGACCCTCCGGTAAATAATTACAGTCCTGATGGAACCCTTGATATAACTGGTGTAGCAGCAGGCCAAACTTGGGTAAATGCCCCAGTAGGCGATGGCACTTTAAATGATTACAGGCGGTATTCATATAAAGCCTGGTGGATAGGACAGATGCTCAATCAGAACCTAAGCATAATGGAAAAAATGGTCTTTTTCTGGCACAACCATTTTGCTACACAAACTTATGTGGTAGGTGATGCCCGATTAAGTTATAATCATAATCTGCTATTAAGGGCAAATGCATTGGGCAATTTTAAAACATTTGTAAAGCAGGTTACCAAAGACCCGGCTATGCTTATGTACCTTAACGGGAGTCAAAACACAAAAAACAGTCCTGATGAAAACTATGGAAGGGAGCTACAGGAGCTATTTACAGTGAGTAAGTATAATGCAACTAATTATACCGAAGATGATGTAAAAGCTGCATCAAAGGTGCTTACCGGTTGGCGGGTGAACAATACCACTTTGCAAAGTTTTTTTACACCATCCATACATGATGTTTCTAATAAACAATTCTCTGCATTTTATAATAACACATTAATAAACGGACAAAGCGGAGCTAATGGGGCAAATGAAACAGACAGCCTCATAGATATGATCTTTACAAAAGCAGAAACAGCTCATTATATATGCACAAAAATGTACCGGTTTTTCGTTTACTATAATATTGATGCAGATATAGATGCAAATGTGATCACCCCGCTTGCCCGGTTATTAATAAATAGCAACTTCGAAATAAAGCCTGTTTTGCAATGCCTCTTCAAAAGCGATCATTTCTATAGTGCTATTAGTATGGGGTGCTATATAAAAACACCCTTAGATTTATTAATTGGCACCTTTCGCACATTCAACATCAGTATACCCACCGGCTTGAGTGCGCATTCATTATATAGCATCTGGAATTTTGTTGCGGTTTATGGGGTTAAAATGGGGCTCGACCTTGGTGACCCACCAAATGTTGCAGGATGGATGCCCTTTTATGAATCACCCGCCTATTACGAAATATGGATCAACTCAAATACTTACCCTGTAAGATTGGAATTTACCGATTTGATTTGCGGAACAGGTTATAGCCCGGTAACGGGTATAACCATAGCCATTGATATAGTTGGGTTTACCCAACTATACCCAAATGCTCAGGATCCGGATATGCTTGTAGACTATTTTACTACGCTATTGCTTGGTATAAATATTTCTGCTACAGAACATGATAACCTGAAAGGCATTTTATTATCAGGACAAACAACCAACTCTTACTGGACGGTGGCATGGACCAATTATTTATTTAACCCTGATGCTGAAAACACTGCAATTATTAGTTCGCGGCTCAATTCATTAATAAATACCTTACTCCGGCTGCCTGAATACCAGCTCTGCTAATGATAAACCTATGGACAGAAGGAAATTTTTGAAGATAACACCAGCCGCATCATTGGCAGTTATGATAAGCGGAATGTCGGTAAAACCGGTATCAGCATCACCGTTATTGCGTTTATTAGGCAGGCAAACTAATAA
>CAIWHI010000552.1 GCA_903912435.1 uncultured Bacteroidota bacterium
AACCGGCGTATTAGTGGCAAGGTACATAATTAGTTACTGCCAGTTTTACATTATATACTCCTGAATTTGTGAATACATGAACAGTATTCAATGTATGATCGAGTACCCCATCACCATAAATCCAGGTGAATAGCAAAGCTGTACCTGAAGATGTATTGGTAAATGTAACCGGCTTTCCCTGGCATAAAAAGGAATCAGGCACTGCATTGAAACCTGCATGTATCAGATTATCTACATTTACTGATTGGGTAAGACTATCAAAACATTTGGTATTGGTAATTATCAATTTAATATTATAAACACCAGGCAGATAATAAATATGAACCGGATTAGTAGCAGCACTGGTACCACCATCACCAAAGTCCCAGAAATAGGTAAGGTCTGATGCCGGTGAAGAGGTATTGGTAACTACAAGGGTATCAGCAGCACAGGATTTAATCAGATTAAATGTAAACCCTGGTATTATTGGGGGAGCAACCAACCTTACAGGGCCTAAAGTATTTGAAACACAAACACCACCCGTACGGGCAACAAAACCTGTATAGGTACCCTCACAAAGTCCTGTTATGGTTAATGTACTATCTGAACCTATAACACCCGACACAACTGGCTGGGCAACACCATTAAAGTTAAAACTTATAGTATCGGTTTGTCCCGGATGCAATCCATACAGAATTACAGAACCATCACAAAAACCACACTTAGTAGGATTGGTGAATGAAATAGCACGCATTGTAAAAGGAGGCACGGTTAGGTTGGCGGGTCCGAGGGTATTTGAAACACAAACACCACCAGTGCGAACTGTTATATTATCATATAATCCGGCGCAAAGGCCAGTAATCACTATTGTACTATCAGAACCTATTAAATGAGTAAATACAGGTTGTGCCACCCCGTCCTTTGTAAAACTGACAGTATCGTGCTGGCCGGGATGTAAGCCATAAAGTGTAATTGTACCATTACAAATACCACAATAATCAGGATTTGTAAATGATAGTCCACGAACAGTAAAAGGCGGCACAGTTAATGTTACTGGTCCCAATGTATTTGAAATACAATTGCCCCCGGTACGGGCTACGAAATTAGCATAAATTCCCTGACATAGACCTGTAATTACAATCTGGCTATCGGAACCTACAGTTCTAACTACAGGAGGTTGTGCAACCCCACCTAATGTATATAAAATACTATCTGTCTCACCTGGGTAAAGTCCATAAAGTGTAATGGTACCATTACAGTCACCACAATAATCAGGATTAGTGAAACTAATTGCCCGCATAGTAAATGGGGGTGTGGTTAATGTAACCGGACCTAATAGATTGGAAATACATGAACCACCTGTATGCGACTGGAAATTAGCGTAGGTACCAGCACATAAACCTGTAAGTGTTGCTGTACTATCTGATGCTATAACCCTTACTACTGGCGGCTGGGCAACACCCCCAAGAGTATAAGTAATGGTATCAGTAATACCTGGATGTATTCCATACAGGGTTATAGTACCATTGCAAACACCACAATATACCGGATTGGTGAAGCTGATAGCACGCATTGTAAATGGTGGAGCAGTTAAATTTACAGGACCAAGAATATTTGAAGTACAAATACCTGCGGTAACTGCATAAATATTAGAATATACTCCGGCACATAATCCGGTAATAGTTACGGTACTATCGGCTGGTATTGTTCGTATTACGGGAGGTTGGGCAACACCTCCGAAACTATAATATATAGTATCAAGTTGACCCGGATGAAGTCCGAATAATTTTATAGTACCATTACAAACCCCACAATAATCAGGATTAGTTGATATAAGCGCACGCATCGTAAATGGAGGAGGAGTAAGATTGAACGGCCCTAAACTTGCTGACACACAATAACCATAGGTAACCGTAAATCCAGTATACAACCCACCTGGTAAACCTGTTAGCCCAATAGTTCCACCAGCGGCCACAGTACGTACAACAGGTGTTTGTACTACTCCATTGTAAGTGTATTTAATTGTATCACTTGTACCTGGTGTCAATCCTGATATGGTAATACTACCATCGTTAATACCACAATAGGAAGGATTTGTAAAGGTAATGGAAGGTGTAGGTGGTGCTGGAGCTGATATAGTAAATGTTACAAAAGCTTTGCAGGTACTAGGCAATGTAGGCCATACCACTAAAGTATAGGTACCTGGTGTAAGACTATCTGTAAATGGAGCAGTAATACCAGTAAAAGTGGATAGGGTATCTCCAAATGCATCAACAACTTTTACTTTCCATGGTGCGCCTAAACCCGATGGGATAATACTTACTGCTGCTTTACGAAGGCAGGTTGCACCAGTGATTAATGAATAGGAAATATTGGGTGCCGCCATTATGGTAACCGTATAGGCAAGTGTTTGTATACCGGAAAGAGGACAGTTATTATCCCTGAATGTTACATAGAATGTATAAGAACCAGGCGCTAAACCAGTAGAGTTCCAAGAAAATGTACCCACAGGGGTATGGGTGCCATTACCAGTAACATTAAATGTAGAACCGGTTGGCAAGCCGGCAGAAGTCATTGTAACATATACAGATGTATCGGGGCCAGTAGGACTAATATGAAATGAAAACGGACCGGAGTTGGCACAAATCTGAAAATGGGTACTATCTGTAATGGTTCCACCGGTAGCAGTAGACATCCCAGCTCCAGGCAAAGACGTTGTACATGTAAGCACCAAAAAAGTCATTTCGCGTTGGCTCGACCCTACAAAAACACCACCACGGTATTCTCTTACATTATAAACCACCAGCGACCGTTGCAATGCATTCGGATAAAAAGAAATTTGACCGGTTCGGGTGTCGAAAGTAAAAGTTGTGGCTGCCAGTGGGGCTGTGGCTGAAAACCCAGTGGTATAAGAAACCGGCCCGCCGGCGGCACTTGTGGCAGTACCTGCTATTCCCGATACTAGCGCAAATGATAAACTATCACCGTCAGGATCTAATGCCCCAGGATTATAATTGTCGCTATTATCCAGGCAAAAGAACGGAGTGGGTACTACAGATAATAATGGACTTGTATTATGTACCGTACTATTATTCAATGTATCGACTAGTTCCACGTAGGTTCCAGAAGATATATTGGTAATGCTTGTAGCTCGGCCTGCAAAATAGGTACCAGTGCCGGTCATATCTCCTGTAAAAAGGAATCTCCAAACTGTGGAAGTCGCCGGTAAAGTATAATTTGCAGTATAAACGAACTTTTTGATACCGGGAATCGTATATGAGGTATTAGTACATTGGGTTAATAACAAATCAGCCGGGCATACTGGAGTAATTTCAACCCCTGTTATAGGCGCTTGAATAGCCAGTCTTATTGTATTAATATAGGTAGAACCATTATAGATATAAACCGCCGGAGTATTGGTAGATAAGGCATCGTAGGCCGAACCCGCACCTGCAGAACCACAATTTGCATATGCTATTAAAGTAATTTTATAGGTATTGCCACTTACCCAAGTATAAAAAAGATCCATACCAACCAGGTGATTGGCATTTGCGTTGATACTTACCAATAAGAATGCTACTATTGAAATATACCTAAGTAGTCTGGCTTGTACTCTTTTCATACCGGGCAAAAAATCAGGACTATAACTAAATTGAACTATTTATTTACATAAATCCTCAAAAAGTAAAGGTAAGGATATTCTATTTAAAAGGAGCAAAAAATAACAATATAAGAACTACAATTAACCAATAAATAATGGTTTTACGATTATAAAAAACGAATGAACTCAAACTTTATTATCCCCACGAAATTATCAATTACCAATATGACTGTTATATTACCAAAGATATTTAATGGGTTTCATTTAAAAAGCCGTAACGTAATAACGTTACGGCTTTTTAATCTTATTCTATTTCCTTATCTTATTAATGTCAAATTCCCTGTATGGTGTTCAATCTGTCCATCCTTGAAGGTGGCATCTATTACAAAGATATATACACCTGCTGGCTGAGGTACACTATTTAAGTATCCATCCCAACCACGGCCATCAGTGGTGTTTGTGCTATAAACCTGCTGACCCCAGCGATTGTAAATATTCATGGTAAATGTAGATACACCAGCAGTTAAGAACTGGCGAGGGAAGAAGTAGTCATTCAATCCATCTCCATTTGGTGTAAATACATTGGGTACACTTACATAACAATCATTGGCTACAAATACTGTATCTGTATTTGAACAACCATCTATAGTTACCTTGGCAAAATACATACCTGGTTTGGTAACATATATTGATGATCCTGTTTCACCTGTGTTCCATAACCATTTTGCACCACTTCCTGAGGTATTATTGGTTTCATCACTCAATAATATTGGCTGGCTGCCTGGGCACATCGACTTATCCTCACCTAAATACATCTGTGGGGATGGATATACCGTTAATTTACGACTGGTAAACAAATCGGGACATGCCCTGTATTTCACATTGGCAGAAACTGTTAATGAACCTGTACCATCAAATGCATGTACTACAGGATTTACGTTCTTAATCGTATTGCCATCACCAAACGACCAAATAACACCGGTATCACCTATTGATGTGTATACACCAGTGAAGGTCACAGCCTGTCCACGACACATTACCGAGTCGGTTGCCTCTATATTAATTTTACTGATTGAGTCAACATAAACTGTACCATAAGCAGTATCATAACATGGGATAGCATTATTAATGATCAACCTAACCTGGTATTTTCCGGTATGGGCATAGGTATGAATTTCATTGAAATTATTATCAAAACTACCATCACCAAATGACCAGTTATACACCAATGGTGCCATGCCTGCCGGGCTTGTACCTTTTGAGGTATCAGTAAAAGTAACTGGTGAATTTTGACATACAAATGGATTTGGCTCAAACTCAAACCCTGCCTTTACATAATTATCAAGCAATATTGACTGTGAGATACTATCCACACACTTGCCATTAGTAATATAAAGCATTATATTATAGGTAACCGTATGCGTATTCACATACAAATGTGATGGATTAGTTGCTGTATCGGTATATCCATCTCCAAAATACCATTTGTAGGTAAGGTCTGAGGCGGGTATTGACCTGTTAGAGAAATCTACTGAATCACCCTTACAACCATACACTGGCGTTGCAAGGAATGAAGCTTTTATCTTTGGTGAATCTAAAATAATAGGACCAGCAATTGTTGCATTACATACACCTGCTGTTTGCACAGTAATATTGTTATAGGAACCAGAGCATAACCCTGTAAATACTACCATACTATCAGCACCAATCAGGAAGGTAGTTGTATGCGTTACACCACCTATTTGATAACTAATTGTATCTAGCTGGCTGGGGTGTATACCAAATAATGTATCAGTTCCATCACAATATCCACATTTGGTAGGATTTGATTTTGTTATTGCCCGGAAAGTAAATGGCGGGTTTTTAAGTGTATCAGGCCCGGCAGGTGTAGTAAGGCAGAAACCTGATTTCACAACAATATTACTATAAATTCCTGCCAACAATCCTGTTAGGGTATCCGTACCTACTCCTGTGACTATAAATCCAACCGGAGGTTGAAGCACACCATTTAAATTATAAAACACAGTATCAATATCGCCAGCAAACAATGAATGTAGCACCAAAGTTCCATTTGCAGCCCCACAATAGGTGGGATTAGTATATGTGACCGGTGATGTAATTCGAGGTGTATCTATATGAATAGTATCATCCATATGGCATAATGAACCGAATACAGTAAAAATTGTAAGATGGTAGGTACCAGGTGAAAGACTATCCAGAAATGCGGTAGTATCTGTAAATGTTTGTATTGTATCACCTATCGCATCCGATACTTTTACCGTCCAGGGTTTACCATAACCTCCCGGTATTATCATAATTGCAGACTTTTGGGTACAAGTTGCCCTTGAAATAATGGAATCCCTAACCGAAGGCACTGGGTATATAGTAATACTAAAGGCCTTGGTTGTTTTACCACTTAAAGGGCAGTGACTGTCCTGGTAAGTAAGGTAGAAGGTATATGTACCTGGAAGAATTGTGCCGGTATTACCAGTTATAGTACCGTGAGGATGGTTGGTATTATTGTTTAGTACAGTAAATGTTACTCCGGAAGGTAATCCGGTTGCAGTAACAATAATATTGAGGGAAGTATCAGTTTCGTGTGGGTCGAAAATCAAATTAAAAAAACCAGTGTATTGGCAGGCAAAGAAGGTTGTCCCACTTGTGGTATCAGCACCGGGACCAGCGGTAAAAGAATCAATTGCACCAACAGGATTAGTTAATACACAAGCTAATACATAAAAGTTCATTTCTCTTTGCATAGTACCTACAAGGGTATCGTGCATATACTCTTCGATATTATATACCACTGTAGATCTTTGAGTGATATTTGGGGTGAAACATAACTGACCAGTGACCGGATCGAAAGAGAAATCTGATGCAGTGGCAACCGTAAGTGGTGTTGACCCGCCAACAGGCTGCCCTGGCCATGCTAAACCAATATAGGTAACGGGGCCACCTATACTACCACATGAAGAGGACCCTTGTGTTGCAGGCACAAGGTTGAAAATCATACTATCACCTGCCGGCTCACGGAAGAAAACACTTGTGTCAAAAAGGTCAATAGCACCAGGGTTATAACAATCTACAGTTGCCAAACAGAAATAAGGTGTTGGTTCTACTGTCAATACAGGGCTTGAATTATGGCCACGGCTGGTAATTGTATTTAAGGTGTCAATTAACTGGATTGACCCCAAGGTGCCTGAAGAAATATTCGTAATTGATGAGGTACGACCGGCCCCTACACCTCCAGCAGTCCCAGAAAAGAAGCTACATGTATAAGCTGTACCTACCGACCCATTATTTGAAGTATAAATAAAGCGCCAATGGGAAGAATTACGTGGTAAGGTAATCGTACCAACATAAGTGAATTTCTTAATACCAGGAATACTGTAGGAAGTACTTGCACAAGTAGTATAAGCAATAGAATCGGGACATACAGGTGTCACCTCCAGGCCGCAAATAGGTGCTTGAACGGTTAGATTTATAGAACCAGATGGGAAACCTGTGCCAGTTGCAGCAGTGGCACCGTCAAAAACACATATTTGGGGGGCAGATACCGGTAATCCATGGAAAGCGGTGGATGACCCAATACCACAATCTCCATAAAGATAAACCGTTAATTCGTAAGTAAGACCACTTATCCATTTATACCTCAACTCAGCACCAATAATATGAGATGCAAAGGAACTAGTGGTAGTAAATAGAACGGCAACTAATAAGACCAGACTTCGAAAATAGGTATTGTATGTGTTTTTCATAAAATTTATTGTAATGTTATAAACTCCAACTAATTACAAGACAGGTAAAAATTTCAAAAGGTTTGGTAAAATTAAAAAATCTTTTTACAAATCTACAAAAAATTAAATAAGTAATAACTTATCAGCAGGTATTGTATCTCAAAAATGCCGGAACGTTGATTACAAATCTAAAAATAGAGTTTCGATGAGCATTTGAGAATTAATGTAGTATTTAATAAAAAAAGCCACCTGCATATTAATCGCAGGTGGCTTTTAAAAATTATGATTGTTCTTATCTAATTAATGTCAAATTACCTGTATGGTGCTCAATTTGTCCATCCTTGAAGGTGGCATCTATAACATAGATATATACACCCGCTGGCTGAGGTACACTATTTAAGTAACCATC
>CAIWHI010000553.1 GCA_903912435.1 uncultured Bacteroidota bacterium
CGTATCCGACTTTTTCTGACAGTAGTTTTTGATATATGCAGGGTTTCCCACGTCATTTTCAAAGAACTTTTGTGCAACAAATTTGTTACTCAAAGGGGGGCGCTTTACGAATATTGAGCTATTTGTTTTTATTGGGCTTTTTGATT
This sequence comes from uncultured Bacteroidota bacterium, assembly GCA_903912435.1. Classification (GTDB taxonomy): domain Bacteria; phylum Bacteroidota; class Bacteroidia; order Chitinophagales; family Chitinophagaceae; genus Nemorincola. Next base: position 147 of record CAIWHI010000553.1, read on the forward strand.
GCCGAAGATTATAGATAGTTTGTTTTTCAATTCGATTCATCTCTTTTGAATAAATCATAGGTGAGGGATAGGTAATATAGTCCTCCAATTTCAGAGCCGCCAAGCATGGTGTAGTAGGTTTTGTTGAGCAGATTGGTGGCACCTAGTTTTGTTGTTATGCCGGGTTTGGTGAATTGGTAGTTTACCTGTGCATCAAGCGTCCAGTAGGAGGGAACTGTACCATTTACCAGAAAGGATACGTAGTCATATTGGGTTTGGTAGCGGTAGGTGATACTCGCCCCCAGGTGTTTCCAGATGCTTTCGGTAATCAGGGTGGTTTTGTAGATGAAGTTTGGGGTGTTGAATCCATCTTCCAGTCCATCTCTATTATCAGTTTTGTCTAGTTGGCTCCAGCTTAAATTGCCTGTCCAGGTGAATTTTTTGCTGATTTTATACCTTAGGCCCAGGCTGGCACCAAAAGTATTGATTTTGCTTTTTGAATTAGTCCATAGCCTGTAGCGGTTTTGTTTAGATATGGTATACATGGAGGTGGCCAGCGAATCGGGGTTGGTATTTTTAGGGGTGCTTGCTTCTACCTGGGCTATAAAGTTATCGTAAGAATTGTAGTAGAAATCGGCATCTATAAACAACAATTTATTCAATGCCAATCCCCTGAAACCGAATTCGGTGGCACGAACATATTCGGGTTGGAGATAGGTGTATGGGTTTTTCTTAATCATGCTTTTTTCCTGGTTTATGGCCTGGGTGAGTGTGAGGCCTCCGGTATTCACGTCGGTGTTTACCTTAGCCTGGAAAGCATCTATTGAGGCTTTGGTGTATGAGTTTTCAAAAACGCCATTCGACATTATTTTCAGGCCTCCTACACGTTTCACACCACCACTAATCACATTTGAAAAGCCCTCGAATATGCTTGGGAAGCGGTAGCCACTTTGGTAAGATGCCCTGAAATTGATAGTCTCTTTTGGGGTATAGACACATGTAATCCTGGGGTTTATTTTCCAGTCGAAATACTCACCGTAGTCGGCCCTGATGGTAGCACCTAATCTGATTTTTTTATCAAAAAGGTCTTTATTGATTTGGGTAAAGCCGCCGATTTTGCTGTAAGTAAGGTTTTTACCGGTATCTACCGGATTGATGAAATAGTTACCATCGGGCACAATTATATAGGTGCGATAGTCGAAGCCTGATAATAATTGTATTCCGGGCATTTTGTTTAGGGATGGGAATAATTTGTCCCAATGTAAGAGCCCCTCGGCATGGTAGAGGTAGGATTGAACCCTTAGGGCAGCACCATAATCCCAGTTGTTGATGTTCACAAGGCTGTCACTTACCTTATTCCATGTGGCTGTGCCGGGTATATAGCGACCATTATCGGTTGCCTGGCGGGCTATTTTCATTGCTGAGGCTATGTTGCTGCCCCCGTTTATGGCATTATTGTAAGCACTGGTGAAGCCGGCATACCAGTTGTCATCACTTTTAAAGTTTTTATCCATATTCTCGGCAAGTGAACGGATATTGTATGAATGACCGGTGTTTTCCTGGGTGAGGTAGGTCCTGAATTCAAAAATGGATGTATGGTAGTCGATAGTGAACTGATTGAGTACATAATCCTTTAGCCTGAACCTATTGGAACGCTGGTATAGGCTATTGATGAGCGCACCCTTATAGGTAATGGATAGTTCGTGGCTTTCTTTGGGTCTGATATATAGTCCCAGGTCGCCCTTGTAGTTTTGAAGGTTGTAGTCGTCAATATCGGTTTCGCGGTAGCCGGTACGGGCTACTACATATTTTTTGCCGTTGAGGGTCAGGGTTCTACGGTCGCTTGATTCATTGCCATAGCTATTCACCTCATCGTATGCGGGGTTATTGGCTCCGGTAAGGCCTACTGATGAATTGATGGTTGGGGCAAGATCGGTGGTATTATTGGCAACCCAGTCGCGGCCTTTGGTGATGGCACCATTTACTTTGAAGGCAAAATATTTGTTGACCTTTTTTGCAAAGCGAATATTTGTTTCAGAGTACACCTCTGGACCATAACTATCGATATTGCCTATGTGATTCACACCTGTGAGTTGCCTTATACTTAGGCCCTCGCTGGTAAAGGGGTTTTTAGTTTTTATGTTGGCCAATCCGTTAATGGCATTCATGCCGTATAGGGCAGAGGCTGTGCCGGGGATGATTTCAATAGCATCTATATCTAGCTCGCTGGCACCCAATGCATTGGCGATAGGTGCACCAATATGTGGCGCCTGGTTGTCTATACCATCTACCAACTGGCTAAAGCGCACATTGGTAGTGTTGGCGAAGCCCCTGGTATTAATAATCTGAAAGCCCAGGCCAGGTATTATAACGTGGACCCCCGTTAAGCCACCCAGGGCATCGAATGAGTTTATGGCACCCAGATTTTTTATGTCCCTGCTATTTAATTTCATGATGCTTATCGGCGACCTAAGTATTGACTCCGGTACACGTGAGGCAGACACTACTATTTCGGGGATGGTAGTGTGTTTGGTGGTATCGAACGCGGGTTTTGAATCTTGTGCTAATCCAGTAAGCGCAATAAGCGTAAGAATAGTTAAGAGCGAATATTTGAGCATTTTTTTGAAGTTAAAAGTCAAAAGCTAAAAGTTAAAACATTGGGGGACCCACCTTAAATAGTATAGGGTTATTATAGAAACGAATTCCAGATAAGTGGTTTGATAGTAAATGCACTAGAATTCAAAATTTACTAACAACCAATCGCTATGCTTTGTTGAGCATAACGCAAAAATAATATCTTATTTTACAAATGCAAATGATGGGTATTGGGGGGTAGTCCTATATTTTTTTAAAGAAAGTTTAAGCTAACAAGGGTCAAAGATTATTTTCTTAAAACCCGTACTTTTGCAGGGTAAAATTATATGTATGCGCAGTATTTATTTGGTCTTGGTAGTATGCTTTTTGGCTAGTTGTGGTGACGAAACTCCACCTATAACACATCATCATGACATCAATAAGGAGGTGAAATCTAATGAGGCCAAAACTCCTGCAACACCCATTACCAGTAATCTTGGAAGTGAAGGTACTCCAAAGCTAATGGGTGTAATTAACAGGTATTATGACCTTAAAAATGCAATGGTGGCTACCAATGCAACGACAGCAAGGGATGCAGCCCAGCACCTCACCCTGGCAGCCGATAGTCTGTTGACTGTAATTTCAGATGCTGCAACCAGCCACACAGCATTAAAACCCTATCTGGATACAATAATCAAGAAGACCATAATGATAGCCGCAGTTACTGATGCTACCTGCGAAAAGCAGAGGGTGTCATTTGAAGCGGTTTCAAATAATCTATACCGAATACTCAAGGAAACTGATATCAAAAATGCAGGTATCTATCATGAGTTTTGCCCTATGGCATTTAATGATAAGGGTGCTTACTGGTTAAGTAATGACCCCGACATTAAGAATCCATATTTCGGTAAAAAAATGCTTGAATGTGGCGAGGTAATTGATAGTATGAAGTAAGTTCTTTCTATTGATAAATTATTTGCCTACATGGCTTAAACTATCTCATTTTAAGGTAATCTTAGACTTTATTAAGAATTCAATATCCACCTACCATTATGAAAGGATTCTACAGAGGCAATTTAATGAAAATTATAGTCGCCGTTTTGCTGTTTATACCGCAAGGATTACTGTTGGCGCAAAAGTTTACCCTTAGCGGGTATATGAAGGATGCATCTACTGGTGAGTCTTTGATAGGGGGTACTATCTATATAAAGGAGGCTGACCAGGGCGGTATTAGTAATAATTATGGTTTTTACTCTGTTTCAGTACCAGCGAGCCTATATACAGTTATATTTTCTTACGTGGGTTATAGCCAGATTGTAAAGACTGTTGACCTTAGTACCAATGTTACTTTTACTGCCGAACTGAAGCGTTCGGGACAATTGCAGGAGGTAAAGGTAACGACTGCGCGCAAGGACGAGAATGTAAAGAATACGGAGATGGGTACAGTGTCGCTCACTATGGAGCGCATAAAGAACCTTCCCGTATTATTTGGTGAGGTGGATGTATTGAAGACACTTACATTGCTGCCGGGTGTGCAGTCGGCAGGGGAGGGTAATTCAGGGTTTTATGTAAGGGGTGGAGGACCCGACCAGAATCTGGTGTTGCTAGATGAGGCTACTATTTATAATACCGGCCATTTGTTTGGTTTCTTTTCAGTTTTTAATTCAGACGCTATTAAAGATGTGACCCTGGTAAAGGGTGGTGCACCAGCCAACTATGGTGGCCGTTTATCGTCGGTGGTAGATGTGTATATGAAGGAAGGGAATATGAAGGAGTATCATGTGGAGGGCGGTATTGGGCTAATTGCATCAAGATTGAATATCCAGGGGCCGATAAAAAAAGATAAGGGTTCCTTTATTGTTTCAGGAAGGCGCACCTATATAGATGTTTTGGCAAGGCCGTTTTCGGAGAAATTGAAAAATGTGGGTTATTATTTTTACGATGCCAATCTGAAGGCGAACTACAAACTTGGTGAAAAAGACAGGCTTTTCCTTAGTGCCTACCTGGGGCTTGACAAGTTCTATTTCCAGAACCCTACGGGAACATTTAAGGCTGATATACCCTGGGGTAATACTACTACCACCTTTAGATGGAATCACCAGTTTAGCAGCAAAGTATTTGCCAATACCTCCCTCATTTATAATGATTATAATTTCGCATCCAATTTTAGCCAGAGTCAATTTGGAATAAAGCTATCATCAGGTATCACAGATTATAATGCCAAAACCGATATTGATTATTATACCAGTTTCAACCACCATTTTAAGGGTGGGGTGGCGTATACCCACCATATGTTTGTACCCAACCAGGTATCAGGGCATGTAGATAGTATTACACTTAATCCCAGTAATGCCTTTATAAAATATGCCCATGAAACAGGGGCCTACCTATTGGATGATTTTGACCTTACCAAAAAGTTGAAATTAAATATTGGTGTGCGTTATACCTGGTTTGGCCAGGTGGGGCCTTATACTGCTTACCAGTATGATGCAGCAGGTAGTAAGGTGGTAGATTCATCGAAATACGGAAGCGGGAAGTTGGTAAAATCTTATGGAGGTTGGGAGCCAAGATTTAATGCAAGATATGCTCTGGATGATAATTCATCGGTTAAGGCAAGTGCTGCAAGAACTTACCAATACCTGCACATGGTATCGAATAACGGGAGCACCTTACCTACTGACGTATGGGTGCCGAGTACTTATATTGTGAAACCGCAGGTGGCCTGGCAGTATTCTACCGGTTATTTCCGGAATTTCCTGGATAATAAGCTGGAGACCTCGGTTGAGGTTTATTATAAGGACATGAAGAACCAAATCCAGTATAAGGATGGCTATACCCCCAATACCCTTGTGGACCCGGAACTAAGTTATGTATTTGGCACAGGAACAGCTTATGGGGCTGAGTTTTTTGTGAACAAGACACAAGGTAGGTTTACCGGTTGGGTAGGGTATACGCTTTCCTGGACCAACCAGCAATTCCCGCTCCTCAACAGTGGTGATGTTTTCCCGGCCAAGTATGACCGCCGGCATGATATATCAGTGGTAGGTACTTATAAGGTTAATGACCGCTGGAGTTTGTCCTCGGTATTTGTATATGGATCAGGGAATGCTATTACCTTACCTACAGCTTATTATTTTATTGATGGTCAGATACAGGAATTGTTTAGCAAGGTGAATCAATTCAGATTGCCATCTTACCATAGGCTTGATTTCTCGGCCACCTATACCCCAAAGAAAAATGTAGGCAGGAAATGGCAGGGTAGCTGGAATTTTTCAATCTACAATGTTTATGACCACCATAACCCTTATTTCCTATATGTAGATAACCAGGGTTCTGTGACCAAGGGTATTACCATAACCGTTTATGAAGTTTATATATTGCCAATATTGCCCAGCGTTACGTATAATTTCAAATTTTAGAGAAGCGATATGACCCAATTGTTCAAATTAATGCTGCCTGTTTTAATATTTGTTTTTTGCAGTTTTCAGAAACAAAATGGCAGTAATAAGGAAGTGCAGGTGATGAAGGCTGCTGAAGGGCAAATGGACCTGAATCTGGCTAAAATAAAACCTGGGCAGGAGCGTAATTATGGGTTTACCACCTTTGACAGTATGGATTTGTGTAGTGTAGGCAAACCATACCGGCTTTTGGAATTTACCAATGAATTTTATTCTGGTACGATTGATGAGAATAGCAATTATATTACCATAACTAACGATTGGCGGGTGCCTGTAGTATTGGGCAGCCAACATCGTTTTTTGTTTTCGGTATCAGGTAACCCGGGTAATTATTCTATTACAGGTATGGGTGATGCAGGACTGGCAAGAGAGTTGCAGAAACTGAGTCAAAGTACAAGGGATAGCGATGAGTTTTATATACTAACTATCTATCCTCTGTTTGCTGAATTTTATGGGCAGGAATCGAATAATTCATTTTCTGAAATCAGGTTTATACCCCTGGCATCGGCTTATATTGCTATACCGGGTTTAAGGGCTGGCGCTTCCTATACGCTCAGTGAGGTGCAGGATATGGTTAAAAAAGCTATTGAGGCCCGTAAAAAGCCAGCACCGGTGAAAGAAACCCCTGTTAAGCCAAAGCCTAAGACAAAGGTTAATGGTTAATGGTTAGTGGTTAATTGAGGAA
>CAIWHI010000554.1 GCA_903912435.1 uncultured Bacteroidota bacterium
GCATAACACTGATACTAATGGATAAAGAAAGGGAAGGCAAACAAATATTGACCGATATTTACAATAAGGAAGCCGATGACCTAACAAAAAGTTATATTGGCTTTTATGTAAACAGCAAGAAGGAAGAAATAATTGCAGATATGATTCCGGGAAAGTAAATATTCCTGTTTTATAATAATGCATTAGTCAAATTAAACAACCAATATTAAAATTCCAAATCATGAGCTACAAAACACTATACCTGCCTATACTATTTGCATTGTTGCTGTCATCTACAGCATGCAATGTACATGTGCTTAAGGGAGAGGGTAAAATAATAACCAATACTACCTCACCAGGGGCTTTTACGGGTATTGAAATAGATGTGCCCATGAAGGTGGAAATTACTATAAACCCCAATGCACCTACATCGCTGGAATTAAGCAGTTATGAAAACATGATAGGCCATATTAAGAGCAAAGTAGAAGGCAATCTACTCCATATAACAACTGACCTTGATGGTACCTGGACCATTTTCAACAATACCGAAATTACAGCCAAAATAAATTTAACCAGCCTGAACCAATTATCGCTGCAAGGTGCACAAGATGCCAATGTGCATGGGAATATCATTGGTAATAGCTTCAAACTGGAAGTATCTGGTGCAGGTAAGATAATTATTGATTCGGTGAATACTGATACCCTATCTTCTGAATTATCAGGTGCGGCAGATATTACTATAAATGGCGGGCAGGTGAAATCAGCCGATTATTCTATAAGCGGGGCAGGCAAAATAAAATCATTCCCTCTGCAGGCACAATCAGTTTCGGCAGCCCTATCAGGTGCCACAAAAATGGAACTCACAGCCCTCAGCAAACTAAATGTAAGCATAAGCGGAGCAAGTGATGTAAAATACAAGGGCCATCCTTCCATTACCCAGGATATATCGGGGGTGGGAAGTATAGAGGAGGCGAAGTAGGATTTACGCCTGTATAATTAACCATAATCCCTCATATCTTGGCGAGAATTAAAAATATTAAGTAATTTGCAGTGAAAGCAAGATCCCTTAAGCATCCATGAGTTATTTTATTAACGATGAAGACCGTAAGCTACTGGACAAAATTCTACCCGATTTTGAGTTTAATGAGGTAATTAATATAAGCCGTAGTATAAGGTCTAATCATACCAATGCAGACTTAGAACTGCAAAACCTGCCTATAAACCTGCATGCTGGGTATATAAGGGAATTCCTGTTCAGGTATCAATTTGCCATTAGGCTGGCCGATGCAGCAGTAATTAATATGAAGGGGATGGCCCTGAAACAGGCCGGAAGCCTTAGCCGATTTGAGCGGATGACTATGGTGGAGCATGATTTCCTGGTAATAGATGATGACAAGGTAAATAATGCCATTTGCAAAAACCTATTGCACAGGTCGCAACCCAATTCAGGAATTACTACCTATACCGACCCAAACATAGGACTTAGATACATACAAGATAGATATAGCCGGAGCGATGCAAAAGACACCATCTTATTGCTGGATATAAATATGCCTACCCTACTGGGCTGGGATGTATTGGTGGAGTTTGAAAATTTCCCCGAGGAGATAAAAAACAAATTCAAAATACTTATGTTTACCTCATCAATAGACCCAAAAGATAAGGAACGTGCCAAAACCATACCCAGAGTATGGGGCTATATTGAGAAACCCCTGAATGATGAGAAAATAAAAGCCCTGCTTTTCTAAATGGGAAAACAATCCCAAACACAAGTAGTTTTTCTAGCATGATTTTTGTTGTAAAATAATTAAACCTCTGTATCGTGTATAAAAGAATCTTTTATCTGCTATTCATACTTGGCCTGGCTACCTTTAATAAAAGCAAGACTTTTGCCCAGCAGGCGAGTAATAATACTACCATAGCTACACCCGACCCTCTGGAGAAAAACCTGTGGTATAATGAGGAGAAAACTGCCAAAATACAGGTTTACAAAGCCACTGATGGCAAATTTTATGGAAAAATAGTGTGGCTAAAGGAACCAAATAAGGATGGAAAGCCAAAAACTGACGATAAAAATCCAGATGAAGCTAGAAAGAAAGACCCAATAATTGGTCTTCTGCTACTGAAAGGATTCAAGAAAAATGGGGAAATGGGCTATAATGACGGCACCATCTATGACCCTAAAAA
>CAIWHI010000555.1 GCA_903912435.1 uncultured Bacteroidota bacterium
AGATAATTTGCACACCCTCTGTGTCATTACAATTTCCACCAAATTCTGATAAGACTTTTCGTTGATAATCAATATGTTGGGAATTGACTAGGTTGTTTTAAAATGTAAATGGCCTTTCGCTGGCGGGTTTCTTATATTAAATCATACCCCGAATATGGTTTAAGGCAGGTTTGTAATAGCTTATGGCAGGTTTGCAATTAGAAGATTTCCGTAATTGCATCAAATTTCATTCGAAAAATTAACCACTATGCTATTGATTACTTGTTTATCCATTAAAGTGTATCAACTATTAAAAGCGGTCAAAAAAGCTTAGTTGCATTAGAAATACGCTAATTCAGGTCTGCCTGATTTTGAGTATTGTTCACTCCAATCTGCTTCAACCCAGAGTCCAGAAAAACAAACCCCGGTAGGCCAGCCTACCGGGGTTATTAAAAAAATGTATTGTCATCTTATTGCACCAATGTGCCTACAGCATTACCTGTAACCACATTCAGCAAGTTTCTTGATTTATTCATATCGAAAACTATTATTGGCAGATTATTCTCCTGACAAAGTGTAAATGCAGTCATATCCATTACCTTAAGGTTGTTCTGTATCACTTCTTTAAAAGAGATGGTTTCATAACGTGTGGCAGTAGGGTCTTTTTCAGGGTCAGCACTATATATACCATCTACACGTGTACCCTTTAAGATTACATCAGCCTTAATTTCAATAGCCCTGAGCGAACCGGCTGTATCAGTAGTGAAATAGGGGTTGCCTGTACCTGCACCAAATATTACCACACGTCCTTTTTCAAGATGCCTCATTGCTCTTCGGCGTATGTAAGGCTCAGCTACCTGCTCCATTTTAATAGCGCTTTGCAGGCGGGTATTTACACCTTCTTTTTCCAATGCCGCCTGTAGTGCCATACCATTAATTACTGTAGCCAGCATTCCCATATAGTCGCCCTGCGCGCGCTCTATACCTGTTTCAGCCTCATTCATACCACGGTATATATTGCCACCACCTATTACTATTGCTACCTGCACACCCAGATTGGTAACCATTTTAATTTCCTTGGCATACTGTTCCAGCATTTTGGAGTCAATACCATAATTCCGGGTACCCATCAATGACTCACCTGATAATTTCAAAAGAATTCGGCTATACTTTGGTAACATAATTTTGCGTTGTTAATAGGCTGCAAAGAAACAAAAAAACTTTCCTGTTTTCTTGATTGTAGGCAGAAAAGAAATTTTATATTTACCAGCTATACCGGTTATGATTAAAAAATTTTATTTAATTGGGCTTTTGGCTTACCTGTATATGGCAGTTTTGTCGATATTGTTTTATCAGGAGCGCACCATTATACTCGATACCGCTTTTGTAGTATTCAATATAGTAAAAGACGCTACCTACAATATTCAACACTTTCGTTTTGGCAACCTTTTCAGTCAGTTATTGCCAGTTTTAGCACGCCGATGCAATATGCCCTTAAGTTTTATCCTTAAGTCTTATTCCATCTCATTTGTTGCCTATTATTTGGTTTGCTATGCGCTATGTGGTTTGTATTTTAAAAAATACCAATTCGGACTGGTTGTTTTATTGCTGAATATACTCTTTGCCGCTGATACATTTTATTGGATTCCGTCAGAAATACCACAGGGAATTGCATTACTGATGGTCGTTTTTGCCTATCTGGATAAAAACAGAAACTCCCAGCCTGGTATTTTTAATTGGGCAATAATTGGTTTTATTATTTTTTCATTGGTGTTTTTTCATCCCTTGCTCATAGTACCTTTCTTTTTTTCAATTGGGTATTTTCTATTAAATGGAGAGGTGTTTGTAAATAGGAAATTTTATTTTAGGCTAATAGCAGTCTACATATTATCGCTGGTACTAAAAATAACTCTATTTAGAACCAATTATGAAGCACACTCTATGGGTGGGCTAAAAAACTTCATCACCTGTTTCCCCAACTATTTCACCCTGTATTCTGAAAAATTGTTTGTCCATAATTGTATTCACAAATATTACTGGATACCAGTAATATTTGTTATCGTCTTTGGCTATTACATTGGCATCAGGGCATGGCTAAAGCTTGTCTTTTTTGCATCTGCTTTTTTAGGTTACTTCTTTTTAGTCAGTATTTGTTACCCAACCAGCGTTACTCCAGATTTTTACAGGGAAAACTTATACCTGCCCTTGAGTGTATTTTTGGCTTTGCCAATACTATTCGAAATATTGCCTAAGTTCAAGGATACTAAAATTGTTAAGCTAGCTTTCGCCCTCATTTTGATAAGTGCAGGCCTAAGATTTTTTACTTATCATAAAGAATACAGGGCCCGACTTGATTGGCAAAAGGATTTTTTGACCAAATATGGCGGTAAAAAGAGGATTATCAATTCTAAAAATGTGGATGCACATCTATTATTAATGAATTGGGGCACACCCTATGAGTTTTGCCTTCTATCATCTCTGAATAATGGCCCTACCGAATCTATAATTATTGACGATAAACCAGAAGATCGTGATTGGGCAGGTGGAGAGACAAAGCGCTTTCTGGTAAATTGGAATATATATTCTTACACTGAATTACCATCCCAATATTTCCGCTTTCAGGATACCTCCAAGGGGTATATTGTTGATAGAAACAATTAAGGGGTAAAAAAAGCAGCCTCCAATTATTGAAGGCTGCTTTTTTAATTATTATATTAATAAAGTACGAGTTTTTAAATCCCCCGAACGTCTTTATACTTTCTACTAAATACTATCTACTAAGTCTAAAAGTGTTTTAACTTTTAACTTTTGACTTTTGACTTTTTAATTTTTAATTTTTAATTTGAAAACGGCATTTTTACCACTTTCGCCATCAATGCCTTATCACGAATCATGATAAAGATGATGCTACCCTCAGCGCTGTCTTCAGTTACTACATAGCCCATACCAATAGCTTTATTCAGGCTAGGAGATTGGGTACCTGATGTAACAACACCAATATCATCACCCTTAGCGTTCTGTATAGGATATCCATGACGTGGAATACCCCTGTCAATCATTTCAAATCCAACCAATTTGCGGGTAACCCCTTCTTTCTTTTGTTTTTCGAAAATATCCCTGTTGGTGAAATCTTTGGTGAATTTGGTAATCCATCCCAGACCGGCTTCCATTGGGCTGGTAGTATCATCAATGTCATTGCCGTAGAGGCAGAAGCCCATTTCTAGGCGAAGTGTATCACGTGCTGCTAGACCTATTGGTTTCATGCCATGTGGTCCACCGGCACCAAATACTGCATTCCAAATAGTTTCTGCATTGCCATTGGTGTCTTCAAAATAAATTTCCACACCTCCAGCACCGGTATATCCGGTATAGCTCACTATTACATTTTCTATACCGGCAAAAGTGCCTTTGCAGAAAGTATAATATTTAAGGGCAGTGATATCCATATCTGTAAGGGTCTGCATATATTCAGTGGCTTTTGGGCCCTGCACTGCAAGTAAACCAGTTCTGTCAGATATATTATGTAGTTCTACACCGTGAGTATTATTAGACGTTACCCATGCCCAATCTTTATCAATGTTTGAGGCATTAACTACCAGCATATAGGTTTTGTTTTGCTCTACGCAATAAACCAGCAAGTCGTCTACAATACCGCCGTTTCCGTTTGGAAAGCAAGAGTACTGGGCTTTGCCATCAGTAAGTTTGCTGGCATCGTTTGTAGTTATGCGCTGTATCAACTCTAGTGCGCCTTCACCTTTTACCATAAATTCACCCATATGGCTTACATCAAATACGCCCGCATTCGAACGTACACAAAGATGCTCATCGCTGATGCTGGTATAAGATATTGGCATATTAAATCCGCCAAATGGAGCCATTTTGGCACCCAGTGCGATATGCTTTTCCGTAAATGGAGTGTTTTTCATATAGATTGTTATGAGGTCGCAAAATTAATTACTTATCCCGTATAACCATATTATTTTGTGGGAAAACTTACTGATCATTTCAAAATCATTTAATCTGCTCTCCAGGTAAAATTTAGATTTCTCTTTCCCTGAAACAAACTGATTACATGCCTTACTTAGTATGGACACACAGTAAGAAATCCGTCAACTATTTACTAAATTAGCACAAATCATTCGGTTTTGTGGTAAAATGAGGGGCGTTTTGCCAATTTGTTACATCCCATACCTTCATATGTGCCGTAATGTCATTATCTTTAAAATGGTTTGGAATTTGATACACAACTTTAAACAGCTTTATTTATGAATCAAAATGAGTTTCGCAAATATGCCATAAAGCATCATGGCATCAGCAGTTTAACTTTCGATAGTTATTCTTCTTCTTTTACAAAAACACCAAATGCCCTTACTCCATATATCATTGAGGAACGCCCGATGAATGTGGCTTCTATGGACGTATTCTCCCGCCTGATGATGGATAGGATTATCTTCCTGGGCGAGGGTATTAATGATTACGTAGCTAATATCGTAACAGCACAGTTGCTTTTCCTGGAAAGTACCGACCGTAGCCGCGATATCCAGATGTATCTGAATAGCCCCGGAGGTAGTGTATATGCCGGTTTAGGTATTTATGATACCATGCAGATTATCAATCCTGATGTATCTACAATCTGCACAGGTATTGCAGCCTCAATGGCAGCAGTATTAATGTGTGCAGGTACCAAAGGAAAGCGTACTGCATTAAAACATAGCCGTATCATGATTCACCAGCCAATGGGTGGTGCTGAAGGCCAGGCAAGTGACATTGAAATTACCGCGCGCGAGATTGGCAAATTGAAGAAAGAGCTTTATGAAATTATAGCTATGCATTCCGGCCAAACCATCGAAAGGGTTGAAAAAGACAGTGACCGCGACCATTGGATGACTTCTATCGAAGCCAAAGAATATGGTATGGTTGATGAAGTTCTTGAGCGTAACCCAAGGAAGAATATTATCTAAGAAATTAGGCTAATTTCCTTCTTTTTAATTATTGCCAGCCCCAAAATGAACCTTCATTTTGGGGCTGGTTTTTTGGAAAATTGCGGTCAGTAACGCTTTATGCGACCAGAACGCAATTTTTGACAACTATATCACCAGCAATAGGCCAGGATACGAAGCCATCTCCATTGGAGAGGGTAATTTTTGTTGCACAAAAGTTCTTTGGAAATGATGAGGGCAATCCCTTATTAGCTCAAAAATTACTCTCAGAAACGCCCGGGTATGGCACCCTCTCCCTTGGAGAGGGCTGGGGTGAGGCCTCCAA
>CAIWHI010000556.1 GCA_903912435.1 uncultured Bacteroidota bacterium
GCTTAATCTTGTCAATTGCCTCAGGTAGGGTGCATTTATTGTCCAGATAATCGAATAGCTCTACATAGCCTACAGTTTGCAGGTTTTTGAGGTGGCGTTTGGGGTAGAGTTGTTGGGCCTCTTTCTGCAGGCCATTGGCCATCATACTATCTACCCTTTGGTTGATTCGATTATAAAGCACTTCACGTGGCATTTCCAGCCCCACTTTTACTATCCTGAAGGGGCGGTTCTTTTTTATTTGGGTACGGTAGAAGGTGATGCTCCTACCATTTGAGCGAATAAAACCTAATGCTCTAAGCATCCTCACAGGATTCTTTATTTCACCTACTGCATAGAATGCAGGGTCTTCACTTTTTATAGCTTCCTGTAGCCACTCTATGCCCTTTTTCTCATATTCCTCATCTACTTGTTTGTCAATAACCTTATCCACAGGGGGCATATCATCTAGTCCTTCGCACAGTGCTTTTATGTATAGCCCCGTGCCACCACAAACTACCACTGCCTTATGGTTATTAAACAGTGTATAAAGATGGTCCAACGCTATTTGTTCAAAATCGGCCGCACTAAGGTTGGTGCTTATCGGGTATTCGTCTACAAAATAGTGCTTAATCTGCGCTAGTTCCTCAGCCGAAGGGCGTGCTACACCTATATTCATTTCCTGGTAGCACTGGCGGCTATCGGCAGATAATATTACAGTATCCAACTTCTTCGCCAATTCGATGGCCACAGCCGTTTTCCCCACAGCCGTAGGCCCTGCAACAATATAGACTGTAGGTATCAATGAGTGGTAATTAATCTATTAAACCTTTTGTAGTTGTTTATCATAAGCAGACTAAACAACATCCTGTGCGCTATCGTCCTCTTCAGAGAAAGTCTCTTCCTGTGTGCCTTCTTCCCCTTCATTTCCATATCCTTCCGACATATCATCTGCACCAAGGTCATATTTCTCCTCTATCTCCATTATTTTATCTGGGTTTATACATTTTATGCCGTATTGGGCAGGTGCAATTCCTTCTTTCCGTAAAATATATGGATATACGCGCCTCGTAGGGTCTTCCTTGGTTACGCCTATCAGTTCGGCCATGAATGTCCATTTCTTTACCGGGTCGTAAACGTAAATGAACTTCTGGTCGGGATTAGACACTAATGCCGAAATAGGCGTTTTAACCATAGATAAGGCAGGTGCCCCTTTCTTGTTAACCAATACCTCAGAGTTCAGTTCGCGACCATAAGCCCACTTGTCATTGCTCTCGTAGAAGGAAGCAGTGTGCTTGCCATCAAATTCGTAAGCCACCAATATGCATTTATGAAAATCCATAAAAGTTTGGTTGCCCGATATTTCAATATCACGGTAGGTTTGGTCGTCGTCTTCCCAGGAAACTCTGAATCGCAGTATGGTCATGCTATAAGCCAGGTTAAAAAGCCTGCCCAAGGGCAGTTTGGTGATTTTTCAATAAAATACTCAGGGCAAATGTAAAAAGATTATTGCTTTGGAACGATGAAAATTAATGTTGAAAGTACAATGTGGTCGATTGGACATAGAGATTGATCGAAATCATTATAATGTGGAGTGCTTTTTTCTATTGTTCACCATGGTAATTGGCAAATTGCAAGGAAATTGGGCAAGGAAAATAAAAAAACAATCCGAGAGCCACAGAAAAATAAATGTTCGATTTTACTTAAAACACCTCCAAAAGCCTACATTTGCACCATTAAAGGGTAAGGATAAGGCTAAAATGGCCCGAATCCGTTCAATTCTTCAATAATGGAAATAAATATTCAACCTTATTTGTTCCTTTTTTGACGTTGAATAAATTTATTTCCATACCTTTGCCATCCCAAATTTAATTCCATGCCAAAAATAAAGACGCATTCCCGTGCTAAAAAGACATTCAGAGTAACAGGAACGGGCAAAATACGTAGGTATAAAGCATTTAAAAGCCATTTGCTAACCAAAAAATCAAAGACCCGCAAACGCCACTTGCGTATCCACGGGCTCGTTCACCCAAGTAACCTGAAACTGGTGAAGAGAATGCTGGTAATGATGTAGCCCTTGCCCGCAAGGGTTAGTATACTTCTACCATCATGATTTTGGTAATTCAGGACATTGAATGTTCAAATTTTTGAAATAAATTTTTAAACAAACCATTAAGTCCGTAAGTGCCCGAAGGCACAAAATCCCATTAGGGATTTAGGGTTTAAAATAACAAGTTATGCCACGTTCAGTAAATGCGGTTGCCTCGCGCGCCAGGAGAAAAAAAATATTAAAAGAAGCCAGGGGTTTTTACGGCAAACGTAAAAATGTATATACCGTAGCCAAAAACGTTCTTGAAAAAGGACAAGGCTATAAGTTCGTAGGTCGCAAACTTAAAAAACGTGAATACCGTTCTTTGTGGATTGTGCGTATCAATGCCGCAGTTCGTCCAGAAGGATTGAGTTATTCTCAGTTCATCGGTAAGCTTGCTGCTAAGGGTATTGACCTTAACCGTAAGGTACTGGCAGATTTGGCTATGAACGAGCCAGATAGCTTCAAGAAATTAGTTGCACAGGTAAAATAATCTGATCAATATATTTGCAGATAGCCGATACCCTATAGGTGTCGGCTATCTGCATTTTTTATTTTTACAAAGCTATTTATCGAAATCCCGTAATTATTTATCCCTAATTATTGAGATTTCAACAAAATATAGTATAATTACATCTCTATCTAAAATTCATAATCTATGATTATCGTACTCTATGCCTTCCTGGGCTTGTTAGCCGTTGTTTTACTAATTGCAATGGCAGTAAAAAAGGAATACTCCATAAGCAGCGAAATTGTTATTGACCGTCCAAGTGATGCGGTCTTCAACTATATTATCCATCTCCGTAATCAGGAAAAATACAGTAAATGGGTAATGGCCGACCCTAATGCCAAGCTGGTGTATAAAGGTGTGGATGGTACTAAGGGATTTATAGCTTCCTGGGAAAGTGAAGACAAAAATGTGGGGGTAGGCGAACAGGAAATAACAAAGATCATACCCGGTGAGGGTTATGAAGTAGAAATAAGGTTTGAGAAGCCTTTTAAAGGAATTAGTCAGGCACAAACTATGGCAAAGGCTATTTCGGCCAACCAAACCAGGGTAAGAACCAATTTCGACACCAAAACGCCCTTCCCTATGAGTATTATGATTCCGGTAGTTAAGAAAATGTTGCTTAAGGACATGAATCAGAACATGATGAACCTAAAACGCATACTCGAAACCCAATAAAACAACAAACTCCAAACTCAATTTTTATGAAAAAAATCCTTTCAGTATTCGTGCTGTTCATCCTATTATCAGGATTGGCAAAGGCTAAGGAAATCAATTATTACAATAAGTCATGGGCTGAAATTAAAGCCAAGGCTAAGGCCGAAAATAAATTTATATTCATTGACTGCTATACCGAATGGTGTGGATGGTGTAAGGTAATGGATAAGGAGACTATGGTAGACAGCGGTATCATTGACCTGCTCAACACAAAATTCGTATCAGTGAAAATGGATATGGAAAAAGGCGAGGGCGTGAAAATGGCGATGAAATACCACATTACAGGCTTCCCATCTTTTATGTTCTTCAATGCCGATGGTGAATATGTGTACAATACATTCGGATATATGAAAATACCTGACTTCAATATCCAACTAGAGAATGCCCAAAATAAGGATAAGGAATTCAAGTCACCGGGCTTTAGCGCATCGCTGGATGTTGACTACCCCGAATTTTACAAAAACATGTTTGGCGGAAGTGATAAAAAGAAACCTAAAGAGGGCGAAGCTCTTGCCTTTCTGGACAAACAGATAGACCTGTTTAGCGAAATTAGCTGGGCTGTGATGAGCAGAACCGCGCTCAACCAAAAGTATGTAACCCATTTTTTGGGGAATATTAACCGCTATCGTAATCTTTATGGTGCACCATGTGCCAATGACAAGCTAAATATGCTGATTGATACAAAAGTACAAGAAGCAATTAAGACCAAGAAAGAAGCTCCCTTTACCGAGGCTATGGAAATGATTGATACCTATGTAACTGATGACAAGGAATCAATGAAAACATATGCCCGCCTGGCTTATTACAAGGAAGTTGGTGATTGGAAAAAATTAGCACTTTCTATGGACGAATTCATAGCTAAAAAGGGATTGGATAATGCCAGCTATATCAACACCATTAGTTGGAGTATGTATGAAAAATGCAATGATAAGGTGCTCCTTAAAAAAGCTTGTGGATGGATGAAAGGTGTAGTAGGTGTTGATGCTAGCTATGCTAATTTAGATACCTATGCTGCACTTTTGTATAAATCAGGCAATAAGAAAGAAGCAGAATTGTGGGCCAATAAAGCCATAGCTGCTGGCAAAAAATCAGGCGATGAAACAAAAACAACTGAAGAATTGCTCAAGAAAATTAAGGGTGTCAAATAAATATTTAATTAAGTCTATTTAAATCCCACTCAAACATATTTAACCCAGAAGAATGCACACTATTGTGGATTGCAGAAATATTGCCAAAAAAAGACATTGGACCATTAGCCTTGCGATACTTATTTTAGCATGTTTTGCCTTCCATACTAACCTATTGGGACAGACTTTTAGTAAAGCGATATTGGCAGAAGTGAAACAGGCCGAGAGCGATTCGCAAAAGGCAAAAATATTTGATAAGGCTTACCGTCACTACCAGTTTTCAAATCAGGATTCTGCCGGGTATTTTTTAAAAAAGGGACTATCTCTATTTACTACTGAAAAATACAAACCGGGTATAGCCTTGATGCTTACCGGGTTGGGAAATGTATATTCATCACAAGGCATGCTGAATCTTGCCCAAAAAACCGCAGAGGAGGCACTGAATACCTATAATGAACTGGGTGACAGCAGTGGAATTGCCAATGCCAACAATGTATTGGGTGTAGTAGAAGGTAGAAAGAGTAATTTCCCCGAGGCTACAGGGCATTTTTTATTTGCTTTGGGAATTTTTGAACGGTTAAGAGATATAGATGCTATTGTAAATACTTATATCAAGCTGGGTACCGCCAACGACTTTAGTGGAAACCTGGATAAGGCATTGGATTATTACAAAAAGGGGTTGGAAATAATGAAGGGTAGGCCATCAAACCGGAATGTCATTTTCCTCAATAATAATGCCGGGTCTATCTACTCTAAAAAGGGCGATTTTGCCACTGCCTTAAAGTATGTAAATAAGGCCCTTGATGAAAGTAAAGACCCCGCCCTGGCGCAGATTAGGATATTGCCACTTACTAATATGGGGGTAATACTCAGTAAAATGAACCAAATAGAGCAGTCTAGAGTGTATCTTGACCAGGCTCTGGAAATTGCTGAAAAGGAAAACCTACCTGAAGACCGCGCTAGGCTTTTGCTTAATGTTTCTTCATTGAATATTCAAACAGATACCAGCAAAGCTTTGGCCCAAATGAATGAGGCATTGGCTATATGCAGGAAAATAGGTCAGAAAAAACTGGCTAGTGAGGTACTAGATGGATTAATTATCTATTATAAAGACAAAAAAAATTTCGAAAAGGCTTTTACCCTACAGGAAGAAGAGAAAAATCTACTGGATAGTATTTTCAGCATTGATAAGGAAACAGCCATGGCAAATCTGGAGTCGATGCAGGAGGTAAAAGAGCTGAACTCTAAAATCGAACTATTGGAGCATGCGGAAAAGAAACAAAAATCCAGGAAAGTTGGTGTGATTGTGATTGCCGTTTGCCTCTTGATAATTTTATTGATTGTATTTTATCTATTCTGGAATACTAAGAAACTGAATAAAGAATTATCTGCCAGAAAGCAGGAACTAAAAAATACTATAGAGATTAAAGATAAACTTTTCTCGATAATAGGCCACGACTTAATTGGTCCAATTGGTTATATGCCTGTTGTTTTCGAGTTGATACTGGATGAAACAACGGAGGAGGAGGAACGGCAATCATTTTTACGAATGATGGAGAAAAATGCCATAGCCTGCTATGAAACCATGCAGAACCTGATGAACTGGGGAAAAGCCCAGATGCAAGGTATCAATATTAGTCAGGTGAACGTAAATCTGAAAGAAGCCACATCCCAAGAGCTTGAATTAATCAGTCTGAGCGCTGTTCAAAAAGGAGTAAAAATCAATAATAATATAGCTGATGGGTTAGAAGCCTATGTAGATGTCAATCATTTTGCATTTATTATCCGTAATCTGGTTTCAAATGCAATTAAGTATACCAGAAAAAACGGAAATGTGCTAATCAATGCCCAACCTGAAACTGATATGATATTGCTATCAGTCAAGGACAATGGAATAGGCATAGCCCCTGAAAAGATAGAGCATATTTTTGAGTCACTAGGGGTAACTACTATGGGTACAGCCAAAGAAAAGGGTCATGGGTTGGGACTTAAGTTTTGCAGGGATTTTGTTGAAGAAAACGGCGGTAAAATATGGGTAGAAAGCACACCAGGAGTAGGTACAACTTTCTTTTTTAGGTTGAAGACAGTGGGTTGATTATTTTTCTAAGAGTATCGTCTGATACAACCTTTTCAAAGGGCGAAATGTCAATAAATTAACGATTTCAGGTAAAAAAATATATTTTAGTAAAGAACTAAGTTGTGATATGGCGCCCTGAAAGGGCAAAATATACTAGCCCAGGGCATTGCCTTGGGTGGTCGTGACAATCAAATTTATAAGCCCTGAAAGGGCGCAATCCCAGAGTGGCCATAGCAACCTGCAGGCCTCACTAATCTAAACGAAAGTGCATCAAAACCAATTTTCCATTTGAATAAATCAGCCCGTAAAAATCACAACTAATGCTTTATAGCATACAACCGTGCCTGTGCCACCACCGGATTTCGGGTACTGCCATTAATGAGCAATAGATAACTACCTAAATCAGACATTAGCCAATCGGTAATAATATCCTGATCGCGGTAAACGTACACTTTTTTGAAGTGGTCATCAATATTGATATTCATTGCCATACAAACATTGAATGATTGCTCCAGAGCTGCTTCCAGGTCACTGCTTTCACGATATCCGTACTCATCCACCAGTTCACTGGCCAAATGTATTAGGGGCACATATACCCTTGTAGGTCCAAAAAACTCCTCATATGGTTCATATAAACTAAGCATGGCGGTTGTTTTTTTGGTGCGACCTCAAAACAAAAACATTCTGATATAATCGTTGGTGCAATTCCAA
>CAIWHI010000557.1 GCA_903912435.1 uncultured Bacteroidota bacterium
GAAAAATTGACGCTATTAATGGTCTTATATATACAATAGTAGGCGATAATACTTATTCAGGGGCCGGCTTTGTTGGTGATGGGGGCCCAGCCACAAATGCAAAAATTGATTATCCTATGGGTATATGTATGGATCATATTGGAAACTTATACATCGCAGACTATCGCAATTCGCGGGTTAGAAAAGTTGATGGTACAACACACTTTATAACTACTATTGCAGGTGGTGGCTCATCAACTGCTGATGGTGTGCCGGCAACAAGTGATACCATTAGTCCCCAATGTGTTTATGTTGATGCTGCGGGAAATGTCTATACGGGTAGTGATAATAAAGTAAGGAAAATAAATACTTCTGGAATAATTACCACTATTGCTGGTACAGGTGTAGGTACTGAAACCGGTGATGGTGGATTTGCAACCAATGCTACACTAAATGGTACTCCTAAGTGCATCGCTTCAGATTTTTATGGAAACATTTATTTCTTATCTAATGCTGGTAATAAGGTGAGGCGAATTGATGCAATAACTGGCATCGTTACTACTGTGGCAGGCGGTGGCTCTTCCTTGGCTGATGGTATACCTGCTACAGCAGCAAATCTTAGTGCTTTATATTTTGCCTTCGACCAGGGAGGGAATATCTTTGTTAGTACTGAAGGTGGGATTAAAATTCGTAGAATTGATGCCGTTACAGGTATTATTAAAACCATTGGCGGTGGTGGCACCCTAACAACTGAGGGTATACCTGCCACAGCGACTCGCATGGGGGCACAAACATTACTAGCAGATGCTATACATGGTTATATCTACTATGCAGGTTGTACTGCCTCTGTACGAAGGTTTGATTATCCATTAGTTGGCGGTGCTTTTAGTGGTATAGTAGATAGTTTTCTGGTATCTAAAACTACTCACTGCAATGGGCCTGAAATCCACATTATTACTACAAATTATATAGCGGGCAGGAGTGTGAAAACCTACTATGGAGATGGAACTTCTGATTCAAATGTAATTATGCCAGGATTTTTAAGTGGTGGCCAAGCGGTTACTAATCATATATATAGCGCTTCAGGTACATATACCATCAGGCATATTCTATATTTGGGAACAACTATTATTGATACTATTTCATATAATCATACACAGACTTTATGCAGGTCATTTCCACTTAGATTTTATAACGACCGGAATGGCAATTGTGCTAAAGACAGTCTGGAGCCATACATTAACTTCCCTATCTTAACTGAGGTAGATTCAAATGGAATTATAATTGATACAATTTCTGCTACCAGTGGTTTAACTTATAATGCATATGGCATGCCTGGCGATGTTTATAAATTCAGACCCATAACCACACCAGGTCATTTATCTGTAAATTGTCCCTCTACAGGTTATCTTTATGATACGATTTTCGCTACATCGATTGCACCTGACAATAGATATTTCGGGCTACAGTGTGCTGGATCCGCTGCTTTCGACTTATCCATAAACTCAGTTATCCCAGTTACTGGAATGCATGACCAATGGGGGGATATTTTTGTTCGTAACAATTCCTGCATGCCTTCTGATGCTACAGTAACATTGCATTTCAGCCCCAAGTATGAATACCATACTGGTGGGGCAAGTCCTGCACCATCATCAACCACTGCAACTTCTATAACATGGAACCTTACAGCATTAAGTCAGGATATGAGTACACCTATTGACTTATATTATGTTGTCTGGAACAATACTACTTTAGGCTATCTAACTGCTGGTGATACCGTTTGGGAGCATATTGATGTCACCCCAACAACAGGTGATGCCAACCCAGCCAATAACTTTAATATTATAGAAGATACAGTCAGAGCATCATGCGACCCTAATGAAATATGGGTAACGCCAAATACCTGCATCGCATCAGGTATCCTGCCTACCACATTAACCTATACCATTCATTTCGAAAATACTGGTACCGATACTGCCTTTAATATTTATGTATTAGATACCCTGCCTTATACGGTTGATCCCAGGTCATTAAGGATTATCAATGCATCAGCTGATATGTTTGTGGATATCGAGACTCAAGGCTCACAAAAAGTGGTGAAATTTGATTTCCCAAACATTAACCTCTTAGATAGTTCCCACCATGGAGAATGTAATGGAAGTGTTATTTTCTCCGTGAACACACGGGCAGGCCTGGCACCGGGTACCAATATCAAAAACAGGGCCGGCATCTATTTCGACTATAATGATGTGGTAATGACCAATAGTGTAACAAATACCATAGGTTGCCTTTCATTAAATGAGCCTATGGTAAAACCAAATGCACCAAACATCTCCATTTACCCCAACCCCACTACAGGTATCCTCACCATAAAAACCCCTAAAGATGATTATACCTCTCTTACTATTACCAATAGCATAGGCCAGTTATTATTAACCGAACCTATCACCAATACCCAAACAACCATCAATATTAACACCCTTGCCCCCGGCCTTTACTACCTTACCCTTAAAGGCGAGAGTGGTGTGGAGGTTAGGAAATTTGTGAAGGAGTAAGGTATTTTATAAGCCAAAAGTATACCAGAATTAGACTTATTAACAATTTTAAATCTAGATGTATCAGTAGCCCCGGCCTTCAGGCCGGGGTATATAAA
>CAIWHI010000558.1 GCA_903912435.1 uncultured Bacteroidota bacterium
CAGGTGATGATAAATCCTGCGTATCAATCCCAGAGCCTCACCCTGCTCACTGCCCAGTATATTTTGACCACCATCACCACGGGTTAGCGATAGGTAACCGGTTTTTATATTGCGGTCGTTTACCAGCCATGCTAGCAAACGGGTGTTTTCATCATCAGGATGGGCTGCAACATAAAGTACATTTACAAGATGCCTCAGTTGGGCTATCTCATGGTATATTTTCTCACTACTTGCAGGCCTTACCTGCTGTGCATTGGCGTATGTACCTGCCAATAAACCAAAAGCGAATAATAAAGATTTCTTCATTGAAATTATAAGATTATTTCCCAGGCTTTATAGGGGTTTATAAAACTTTCTAAACCCTTTCCAGCATCAAAAAACGATATTGATGCCTATTTTACCACCTGAACCCCAAATGTAATCACTTATAGAAAAACTTATAGTTTTTAAATTGATTTTTCTATTGGGAAATAATATGGCAATCTGATTTTTCATAGCTATCAATTATTGTAAACCCAAAAAGACATTTAATATAGTAAATTAACGTAATTTAATTAGGCTTTTATCCATTACGAATATTTAAAAACCCATTACGATCCACCCTTATTTCCAAAGTACTGAGGCATTTTCAACTCAATATGATCAGGTGACAGAAGGTTTACTGTATGCTCAAAGCTTAATTTATCATCGTTTAGCAGGTGTAGCTTCAATGCATTTCGCCTCGAAATATAATACTGGGCAAGTCGGTTGTAATACCGTTGTATAAACACCAAAACATAAACCATAAATACCAAAATCAAAAATGCGCCTAGCCTCACACTCAAGGCGTCTACAATCTCAAACGAATTCCTGTTATTAACAATATTTTGTTCCTTATGGTTTTTGAGAGAAATTATAGAATCTGATAAGGCTTTTTGCTTAGTTAATATCCCATTTTTAAATAAATCAAAATTCCTATCCTGCATTGTATCCCTAATATGGAGTTTCACAAAAACCACTGCATTGTTTAATGGGTCGTGATTTATTGTAAACGGTATCTCACCTCCAAAAGCCAAAGGCCTGCCGGTAAAAGCAGTATCATATTGCCCTTTACTGGGTCTGTAAAGCAGATTAGAAAATATACCATCATCTGCATATATTTGAAAATAAAGGCTATCCAAACCCTTACCAAATTTATTTTGTATTACCCTAATATCATTAAAACGCTTCTGGCAAACATCAATTTTTAGCTTATAAACCTTTTGGGAATCCACCAGCGAATTAATACTATCCTGTATCGGGAAAGTATTTTTCCTGGCACGTTCATACGAATTTCCATAAAAATTAGGAACCAGGAACACTAAAAGGCATAATATTAGTGTCAATATCATGCCCCTATACGCAATCTTAGCGTTAGCCCTCTGCTTTTCTATTTCAGCATCAAACTCTACTATAAGCTCTTTAATTATTCTGGAAGCTTCATCTTTACCCACTCCTGCCACACCCGGTGGTAATTCGTTTTCATTGATATTCATAAGGACCGTGTTCTCATACTCATTAATGGTTTTTAGCCTGTTGTAGACGATATTATTACTATCATATTTCTACTGAAACAAATCTAATTAATTGTTTTTAAATTTATGCATGATTAACAAGCAATAACATAAAGCAATCCAAAATTATCATCTGCTATAATCTAATCCCAAAATAATACTGACCACATACCACCCCATCAAAATCAGCTACTCCTGGCAAATAGCCCCATCGCTCATAACCACATTTTTCAGCAAGTTTTATACTTGCCACATTGGGTTCCAGTATTATGGCCAATACCACTTTATAACCTAATTTACGGCACAAGTCTGTTGCATACCTAAGCAATTGGTAGCCTATGCCCCTGCCCAAATGTTGCTCATTAACAAAATAACTAATCTCTACAGTATTTTTCAAGGCTGCCCTACCCTCTCTATATGGCCCTAGGCTGAGCCAACCTACCACTTTACCCTCCAGCTCTGATACCAAAACCGGATGTTCGTCACACATATGTTTTTTCAACCAGTCAGCCTTATCATCCGGCCTGATTTGTGTTGTGAAACAAGTCTGAAAACCAGCACTAATAGCCTGATTGTAAATGGTTACAATAGCATCCAAATCACTCATTCGGGCTGGTCTTATCATCTGATAGATTGATTATTTTGGTTCACTATTTCTCATATCCCTCATAGCGGTCATCACCAGATTACCACTTTCAAATAGTTTAATCCATGGGGAGGTACCATTAGTAATGAAATTGATATTTTCCTGGGCAGCATAAATTTTCTGATTGGTGAGGAAATGAAACCTAACACAACCTGGTGAAGGCAGGTCGGTAGTGGTGGTAGGTATAGCTCGGTCTAGCAAATCTCTGGCCATTATCACAAAATCTACAGCCGCCTCACCAACTACCTTATTTTTACCCCCACCAATTATTGCATCACCCGAGCGAAAATACATATTGGCAGCCCCATTTATATAGGCGCAGAGGGTAACAATATCCTCGCCCATATCCCAATCCATAACAATACCATAAACCAGGATATGGGTACTCGGAATTTCCAGTTTCAATTGCTGCGGGGTAATGCTTATTGCCAGATTTCTTAAATCCATGTATTTATCAGCCACCGGGCCTTTTGCCTTAGCAGCCTTGTTTTTCTTAGCCTGCATTACAAAATAAACAATCACCCCTGCCTGCAATACAATTGCCACAATATATTTCCAGTTCAAATCAATCGCCATTCTTACAATAGTTTTCGTAAAAGTACGATTGCAATGCTTAATTCACGACAGAGTGTTAAAATTTGCGGTTTAAATAGTGTTTTATCCAAAATACCTACTCCCCTTAAAGAATATAATGTTGATAATTTAAATTCAATCTAACTTTGCACTACAGTATTGAGGCTGTAATAAATATAAGTTTTCAATACCCTTACAAAAAACAATTTAAACATATGGGCGTAGCTATTTTTGGAATCATTTTAATGATTGTAGGCCGTATTATTTCAAGGGTCAATGATAAAATACGGATATTCGGCACTCCTGCAATAGGCGTTGGTGCGCTATTGGTAGTGATAGGTATTTTGTTTGCATCAGTGGTGCAGATAGATGCAGGTCGCATAGGTATTAAAAAACTCTATGGCCAGGTGCAAAACGATGTGTTGTATAGTGGGCTACACCTAATCAACCCACTGATGGACGTAGAAACAGTAGAAACCCGTACCCAAAACTACACTATGAGTGGTGTGCATAATGAAGGTGATAAGGTGGGAGATGATGCCATACGTGTATTAAGTGCCGATGGACTTGAAGTAACCATTGACCTTACCGTATTGTACCGCATTATACCCGAAAGCGCACCTACACTATACAAACATATAGGCCTTGACTATAAGGACAAAATAGTGCGCCCAATAAGCCGCACCAAGATAAGGGACAACGCTGTTTATTACGATGCAGTTTCTTTATATTCATCCAAGCGCGATGAATTCCAGGCCCGCATATATAAGGCAATAGAAGATGATTTTAAGGCAAGAGGTATGTTGCTGGAAAACCTGTTGGTGAGGAATATCACCCTGCCTACATCAGTTAAGAACGCGATAGAATCAAAAATAAATGCCGAACAGGAAGCCCAAAAAATGCAGTTCATCCTTCAAAAAGAGCGCCAGGAGGCCGACCGTAAACGTGTGGAAGCACAGGGTATTGC
>CAIWHI010000559.1 GCA_903912435.1 uncultured Bacteroidota bacterium
CTTTGATCACTTTAATAAAAATTTATTTACTGGTTGCGATTATCGAATTTATAATATGGACAACTTGTTCTGAAGATAATATTTCTTCAAGACATTTAGTAAAACCAGTGATGTCCTTACATTCACATTCTTTTTTCTCCCAATAATTTGAATAAAATTTTATCGGATATTCAACCCCCACAATTTGCTCAACACAAAAAAGTGTAAAACTTGAATAATTTAAAAGGGGCGCAACAATATCAAAACAATATGTAACTGTTGGCTTATCAATAAACCCATTTGCTGTTTCATCCACATTTAACGTAGTTCTCAATTTTGCCTCAACAACATTATTGGTAATTCTGCCTAAATAAGTAGCCTGTTGTTGCATTACAGATTTCACAGAAGAAACATTGGAAGTATCTATTCCTTTCCATAAGATTGTATCTTGTGTCATATTTATTTTGTTAGATCGATCGTTAAAAAAATAGGCAAATGATCGGATATTTGGGATTTTGGTCTACTTGATAATTTTGAATTTATTAGCATTTTACCAGACAAATCGGAATCAATTATTTTAATCGACTCCTTTGCAAAGTTAGGTATTAAACATGGCCTCATCAAAACTTGATCTAAAGTATTCCATCTGAACTTATTATTTCTACTATTATCATACCAATAATATGTACCTGGAGCGTATTTTGATAAATCGCCCATAAAACTCCACATGGGATTATAAAAATAATGATATTTGTCATGGGTGCCGATACCGGACCCATTCACATGACGATATTTTTTCTCTGCGATATCAATTGACATTACAGCGTTAAACGCAGAATATTCAACCATACCTAACTCAAAAGGAGCCATATTAAAATCACCAATTAATATTGTATTACTATGCCCAAGGTCATTTTCAATTTTATTGACCTCTTTCATGATGTCTCTTGCCAATCCGGCTCTACTGCTTTCTTCATGTAAAGTCAATTCACTACTAAGATGTATTCCTCCTAAAAGAATTTTTTTATCAAATTGCAATTCAACAAACGAAATAAAACTGCTTTTTGTCTTTACTTTGTCTCCTATATCAAAAACAGTACTATCGAATGATGTATAAATTGAAATATTCCTATCATTTTTCTTACATAAATGATATTTTCCTCCATGGGAATTGAGTGCAGAAAGTAAATTAAAGGGAGATATTTCGTCCTAAATTAATATCAAGATGTCTACCTCGTATTTTAAACAAAAGTCTTTAATTAATAGCGGGATATCCTTCTTATTTATATTCCAAACAAGAATATTGAATTTTTTCAAAAAAATAGTTTGTGCTAAAATAATGATAAAAGCCGAAATAATTTAATTCAAGTAGGTTCTCGAAAACAGACGGTAGATTTCAATAATTTCGAAATAATTTAAAAGAATATCAACTATATATGCGTTTTTATTTTTGTCAAAAAGGGTAAAACGATTTTTTACGCGTCAATTTTGTTTGAACGCAAAGTAGTCAGTACTCTGACAACCTGCAATAAAATATTCAGTATCTTTATCGTCACGACTTACGATTCATTAATGATTCTTTCCTTTATAGTAGCCGTTTCAGAAAACAATGCCATAGGCAGGCATAATAGGCTGCCATGGCACCTTCCGGAAGACCTGAAGTTTTTTAAGCGCACCACTATGGGCAAGCCGGTGATCATGGGGCGCAAAACTTTTGAATCGCTGGGCAGGGCACTGCCGGGAAGGCTGAATATAGTGCTTACGCGTGGTAAGGACATTAAAGTTCCAGAAGGCGTGCTGGTATTTGGAGAGATAAGTGACGCAGTAGAGCGCATTCAGCAGGAGCAAGCTGATGAAGGTTTTATCATAGGGGGTGGCCAGGTATTTGAAGCCACTATGCCGCTGGTGGACCGCATGTATATAACACGCGTACACACTACTATAAATGATGCAGATGCTTTCTTCCCAGATATAGACCACACCCACTGGAAACTTGTATGGGAAGAAAAACACCATGTAGACGATTTCCATCAATTTCCGTTTACCTTCCAAAAGTTTGAGCGGATAGAAATGTAAAAACCCCAAACCCCTGAAGGGGCTTACTCTCATTATTTGTCCCTGATGGCTTTACACAGTTTTATAGAATATCTTAAGTATAGCTGGAAAGCAAAGGGCCGACATGGCACACACTCTCCATTTGTGTATGACCTGGTTGAAAATGTGCTGATGGACAAAGGCACCATAAAGCCGGAAAGCGTGATTGAATACAGGAGCCTGCCTTTGAAATATGAGAACCTCATTAGCCGCATTGCCTTATACTACGGCTGTAAAAATGTGTTGTCGGTGCCGGCTGAAAATAGCACAATCCAAAAGCCCGATATGCTGCTATTAAACGACAGCCGTCAATGGGCCGTACTCTTTGAGCATTATGCACCGGTGCTTAATGGCAATACCATAGTTGTGGTGCCGCATATACACCAAACGGTACTGCAAACAAGAGCATGGGGAAAAATAGTAGCACACCCGCAGGTGCGCATGAGCATTGACCTGTATGGAATAGGGCTTTTGTTATTCAGGGAGGAATTTAAAGAAAAGCAGCACTTCGTTTTGAAGTACTAAGCCAGTGGGTCTATCTCATCGGTAGTTTTGCTTGCCTTGGCAAAAAAGCTGTCCACAAAGCCGCTGAACATAGGTGGC
>CAIWHI010000560.1 GCA_903912435.1 uncultured Bacteroidota bacterium
GCAGCAGCAGCACCACCAGATATTTGTTGCAGGGATGAATTGATACTCATAAATGCACCCCGGTCTGCCATATCGGGGATAGCGGTGGTGAGTGCGCCTGATGGCACCATACGGGCAAGTATGCCCATCATCATCATCACATTAAATATCATTACAAACCAAAGTGGTGATGCCGACAAGTGGGTATACCATACCACTACCACCATCATCCATGCTGATGCAGCTGCAAATAGTGTGAACTTATCTACCTTATCAGATAGCTTACCTATAATTGGCATTATGAGAAGGGAGGCACAGCCCGATACCATGAATAACATAAATAAATTCTCTTGTGGCACCTTGAGGTTATTCACCGCAAAAGCACTGCCAAAGGGCATCATCATAAAGCCGCCTATTGATAAGAGCATGGTAGAAAGGAAGCCTATGCGGTAATTCTTTTTTGAGAATGTATTTAATAGGTGATTAAAAGCAGACCGTTCAGTTTGATTAGCCAAATGCATGGTAACAGGTTGTAGCTTGATAAATATCAATACCAGTACTATTGCTGCCAATACAACCACCATCAAAAATGGCACTCTCCACCCCCACATATTGGCCAGGTATAGGCTAAATGGGATTCCTAAAACTTGGCTAGCCCCAAAACCCATTTGCACAAAGCCCATTACCCTGCCGCGGTGATGGATATCGAACAAGTCGGCAATAATAGCCAATGATATGGAACCAATAACCCCACCAAAAATACCTGTAACTATACGGGCTGCAAGCAGCATAGGGTAAGATGGGGCAATGCTACAAAGAAAGGTACCCACTATAAAGCCAGTGTAAAAAAACAGGAGTAGTTTTTTACGGTCGAACCTATCGGCATAACCTGCGGTCAATAAACCTGAAATTCCCGCACTAAATGCATAACCCGAAACTGCGATGCCAAATTGAGCAGGTGTCAATGTCATTGACTTCATAATCATGGCACCTAGTGGAGACATAACCATGAAATCGAGGATCACAGAAAACTGTGTGATTGCCAATATGAATATGACAAACTTCTGGTAAGATGTAAAGGGGATTTTGGTGGTATCCTTTTTCATAGCAACAGGGATTTTCTGGTCTGTATATTTTTCAGATGCAAAATAAAGACTTTATGGTCTTTTGATGGGATTATTTTTTGATGTATTTGCAATAGTGTGCATGAGGCATAAATATTAGGAATTCCCTCAAAACAAAAGTGGTAAAACGCCCACCGCGGCTTTCACCACAGATAAACATTTTACCACCTGATATTATTAAAGAACTTATGCTAATTTTTCTACCTGGCTGTAGTTCAGTTCCACCGGTGTTGCACGGCCGAAAATCTTTACCACTACTTTCAGTTTCTTCTTTTCCTGATTGATTTCTTCTACACTACCATTAAAGTCGTTGAATGGACCATCAATGATTTTCACTGTTTCGCCTACAATGTATGGTTCAGCATAAGTAACACCTGCTTCGCTTACCTCATCCATCTTACCGAACATCTTGTTCACTTCAGACTTACGGAGAGAAGTAGGATTTTCTTTACCCAGAAAGTGGATTACACCAGTTACATTCTTTACTGTATGAACTATATCATCGGTCAATTTACCGTCAATAGCTTCAAGCATGATATAGCCGGGGTAAAGTGTTTTTTCACGCAAAACCTTTTTGCCATTGGTTACTTTGAAAACCTTTTCTATAGGGCATAAAATCTGTACAACTGAATTAGTCCAGTTATTGATTTTCACCTCTTTGTCCAGGTATTCTTTCACCTTTCTTTCCTTGCCACTTACCACACGAATCACATACCACTTGGTTTCCTTTTCCTGCACAGGCTTTGCATCTGGCACTAATGCACTTTCACTCATTGTTTCCATCTTTATTTGCCCAGGATTTTATAAACAAGTTCAAGAGTATTTTTCGAAACGAAATCCATTCCAAAAACCACTGCGGTAACCATGCCCAGTGCAATAAGTACTATTATAGTTGTTTGTTGCAGGTCTTCCCATGTAGGCCAACTTACCTTATGTATCAGCTCATCATAAGCCTCCTGTACATAATTACCAAATTTGCTCATATACTTATTATTTGGGTTATCTTAAAAATAGGTAGGGTAAATAAATACCAGCTACCTATTAAACAAATAACCTGTTTATTAATTAAATAGTACCAAAAAAATGCACGGGCACGCGGATTCGAACCACGATCGAAGGTTTTGGAGACCTCTATTCTGCCGTTGAACTATGCCCGTATTTTTTACGTGAAGTGTTCAAAAATCAAAAAGTCAAAAGCATAACCCTTTTGACTTTTTAACCGGATGACAAAGGTAGGTAATAAATTCAAACCATCAACATTTTTTAAAAAATTTATACTTAGTTAACCTAAAACTAAACAATGTGTAGCCCGCGAATAGGCTAAGTCTAAAGTAGAGCAACAAAGCA
>CAIWHI010000561.1 GCA_903912435.1 uncultured Bacteroidota bacterium
ATACCCAAAAATGCCTGCGCGTAAGCGGTAAGCACAATGACCTTGAGGAAGTAGGCGTAGATACCTACCACCATACCATGTTCGAGATGCTGGGCAACTGGAGCTTTGGCGATTATTTCAAAAAGGATGCAATAGAATGGAGCTGGGAACTGCTCACCACGGTTTATGGCATCCCTAAAGACAAGCTTTATGTCACCGTCTTCAAAGGCGACCCTAACGAAAACCTCCCTATGGACGAGGAAGCCTACAACTACTGGAAAGCACTGGTGGCCGAAGACCGCATCCTGATGGGCAACAAAAAAGACAATTTCTGGGAAATGGGCGATACCGGCCCATGTGGCCCATGCTCCGAAATACATGTTGACTGCCGCACCGAAGAAGAAAAACTATTGGTGCCCGGCAAAGACCTGGTAAATGCCGACCACCCACAGGTAATAGAAATATGGAATAATGTATTCATGCAGTTCAACCGTATGAAGGATGGCAGTCTTGTGCCGTTGCCGGCAAAACACGTGGATACAGGGATGGGCCTTGAAAGGCTGGTAAGGGTGCTGCAAAACAAACAAAGCAATTACGATACCGACCTTTTTAGTGGCTCCATAGCAGCTATTGAGCATATTACAGGCCGTAAATACAGCTATACCGACAGTAAAAAAGATGTTGCCTTCCGTGTACTGTCAGACCATATCAGGGCTATTGGGTTTACCATAGCCGATGGCCAGTTACCGTCTAACACTGGTGCGGGTTATGTTATCCGCCGCATATTGCGCAGGGCAGTAAGGTATTATTATTCTTACCTCGACTTTAAGCAGCCGTTGCTTTACCGCCTCATGCCGGTATTGGCAAAGCAATTTGAGCACGTATTCCCCGAGTTGCACAAACAGCTGGACCTTGTAGTAAAAGTGGTAAAAGAAGAGGAAGACGCATTTTTGAGAACCCTGGAGAAGGGCCTGAAAAAGATTGACGATATCATTACCCATACCCTCCAAAGCAATTCAAAAGTCATCAATGGTACTGCTGCTTTTGAACTCTATGATACCTTCGGCTTCCCTATAGACCTTACCAGACTCATAGGTAGCGAAAATGGCCTGCACGTAGACGAGGCCACTTTCGAAAAAGAAATGCACCAGCAAAAAAGCCGTAGTCGTGCCGCCACCTCGCTCGATACCGACGATTGGGTAGTGCTGCGTGAAACAACTGCTACCAATTTTGTGGGTTACCACCATCTTGAAGCCGATGCTCAGGTTCTCAAATACCGCCGGGTATCTGCCAAGGGTAAGGAATCATATCAGGTAGTACTCGATACCACGCCTTTCTATGCCGAAAGCGGTGGCCAGGTAGGCGACAGGGGCGAACTTATTTTCCCCAACGACAGTATAAAAATAATAGATACCAAAAAAGAAGATGGCCTTACCATCCACTTTACCGATACCCTGCCCGAGAATATCAGTGCCCCGGTGCATGCAAGGGTTGATGGTACGCTAAGGACACATACCACCATCCACCATAGTGCCACCCACCTGCTCCATGCAGCCCTCAGGGATGTATTGGGAACCCATGTGGCACAAAAAGGTTCGCTGGTAAACGAAGACAGGCTGCGTTTCGACTTCTCCCACTTCTCAAAAGTTACCGATGAAGAGATAAGCCGCATAGAAGCCATTGTAAATGATAAGATAAGGGAAAATGTACCGGTAGTCATCCGTGAGATGGCCAAGGATGAGGCAGTGGCGCTTGGTGCTATGGCCTTGTTTGGCGAGAAGTATGGCAATATTGTTCGTGTGGTTATCATGGACCCCGAATATTCCATAGAGCTATGCGGGGGTACCCATGTAGGCTCCACAGGCCAATTGGGCTTTTTCAAAATACTAAGCGAAGGCGCAGTAGCCGCAGGTGTGCGCAGGATGGAAGCCGTGAGCGGAAAAGCCGCCGAAGAATTCATCAATAGCCAACTGGAGCTGATAGGCAATATCAAAACCCAGTTGAAGAACCCTAAAGACATCGTCAAGTCGATAGACAAACTGCAGGAAGAAAAGGCAGCCCTAGAAAAACACGTAGAGCACCTGGAAGCCCGCCTGTTGGTAGGGGTGCGTAACGAGCTGCTCACAAAAGATGAAATCATCAACCAGGTATCCTTCCTTGGCCAGATAGTATCAGTAGGTAGTGCCGACATACTCAAAAAACTCTGCCTCGACCTCAAGAACCACCTCAACGACCATGTAATAGTGCTTTGTGCCAATATAGATGGTAAGCCCTTTGTAGCCGTAGGTATAGACGAAAAAGTAAATGCCGCCCGTAGCCTCGATGCCGGTAAAATAATAAAGGAAATAGTAGCCCCCCTAAGAAAAGGCGGCGGCGGTGGCCAAAAAACCCTCGCAACCGCCGGTGGCCAGGACGCATCAAACCTGCAAACCGTAATTGATAAGGTAAGGGGAATGATTTAAGGGATAATTTAATTGACATTGAAAAGGCATGACTCACGAATTGTGGGGGTTGTGCCTTTTTTTTGTTGTGGGGGTGTCTGAATGCCTTCAAAGAAGGAGTTTTATTGTCCGTTCCGGATGTCGTTGTAGTAACATCACGGAACAACGTTGCTTACTTCTTCACCTCACCTTCAAATGGATTGCGGAGGTTCTCGAACTCCATGAGGTCTACTTTAATACTGCCTACCGCTATAGGGCTTTCCACCCTCAAGGGTAGGTGGTCTTCATCATCACTTACCCATACAGTCATTTTTTCGCCACCCGAGAAGATGGTACCTTCTATTAGTAGCGGGGCTATTTTTATGGCACTATACGTACCCATTTTAGTCTTTATTACCTCCTTGCCCATGTACTTGATGTAGAGGTTATATACCTTATCATCCAAAAACATATCGAAGGGTATCTTGTCGCCGGGGTGGTATTTGTTGTAGTCAATATTCCGGGCATAATAAATGGCCGATAGCACATCCTGTGTGCAACGCGGTATGGTATAGGTTTTATTATTGCTGTTGGCAAAGCCTCTTTTATGGTTGAAGGTAATGTCCTGGTCTATTTTAATAGCACCTTCGCTTACGTCCCTTACAAACCTTAGTGGCAGCATGGTTTCTTTGTCCACATAGGTTTCATACCTGTCCTTAACCTTGAAAAACCATTCGTAGGTGTGGGCAGTTTTGCCATCGCCGGTAATGTGGTATACCTTTTGGTTATTCATCTCCTCAGATGCCACATTGAAGTGTACATTCCCGGCATTTATCCATACAAAGTTGAGATTATAATATACCCTGAAAACCAGTTGCTCGCCTTCCTTAAAGCTGGTATTTCTTGCCGAACAAAAGTCGTTTTGTGCCCCGGCATGGGTTGGAACCAGGATGAAAAGCACAAAAAGCAACAGGTTCTTAAGTCTCAACATTTGTGAAATTAAATTATTGATACAAAAATCACTAATCCTGACGTAATAATCTCCTACTAAAAATTAAAATACTCCCAATAATAGACGGAACGATCAAATTTAACATCCATATACCAGTTGAGGCGGCTACAATGCCTAAAGTGTTGTTAGAATAATGGCTAAACAAGTAAATACTTACTGTACCTCTAATGCCTAATTCGGTAAGAGCTATAGAAGGAATGACAGCCATGACCCAGAAAAAGAGGGAAACCATAAAAAATGCATCTGCCGGGGCAATATCAACCTGTAGCCATACAAGCAGTAAAATAAACTGTATAGTGTAAACTATAAACCGCAGGTAGGATAGCCCTAGAATAAGCACCTGGCCATGCGTGTTGAACCGGTTGATGAGCCTGCCATATATGACAAACCTACGCAACCAGCTAAACCTGGCAAACCAGGGCAACCAATTATCGAAACGCCAATAGGCAATTGCTATAAGCAATGCAAGTATAGCGGCAAAACCTAGGCCTATCCATTCATATGTGCCACCAAAAGCCAAGCAATAAAACACCAACCCCAGAAAACCAAAAAAGTAAACGGCTGATAACTGGGCCATTATAGCCATAAGCGAGACATTGATAAACCTGAATGTGTGCCGCCGGCCCAGGTAAAGTATTCGTGCAGGGTATTCGCCCACACGGTTTGGAGTGACGATGGAGAACGCTATACCGGCAAGATAGCTGGCGAATGCCCTGCGATAGGTGATCGGTTGCACAGAGCGGGTAAGTACATACCAGCGGTAAGCCTCAAGCGATGTATTGGCAAACATAAGTAGTATAGTGGCTATCAAAATACCTATATGGCCGGTTTGGGACCATGTATTTTTATCGATTGTTGATAGTTGTTTGCTGACCTGACCATAGATATTCCATAACAGGAAAATTGAAATTATTGCCCCTGCAATGTAATTAACCCATATTTTGGTACTTTTGTGCACTATAAATACTACCGTTTGAAAGATAACCAGATAATTTTAGGAGTAGACCCAGGTACATTGGTGATGGGTTATGGACTTATCTCGGTTAACAAAAGTAAGGTAACATTGGTAGAAATGGGCGTATTGCAGCTATCTAAGCATAAAGATCATGCTGAGCGATTGCAACTGATTTTCCAGAAGATGGAAACACTTATCAAATTTCACCAGCCAACGGCAGTAGCTATTGAGGCCCCATTCTTTGGGAAGAATGTGCAGAGTATGCTGAAACTGGGCCGGGCGCAGGGTGTGGCAATAGCAGCAGCCATGAATAATGGACTACATGCTGCAGAGTATGCACCCAGGAAAGTAAAACAGTCGATAACCGGACGGGGTAATGCAACCAAAGAACAGGTGCTGAATATGCTGCAGCATATACTGAAGATAGAGGGCGATGTGCGGTTTATGGATGCTACCGATGCTGTGGCTGTGGCCCTCTGCCATCATTACCAGGGGCGCACTGCAGCTCTAAAGGCAGATACCCAACCAAAAACCAAGGCGAAGAAAGCAAATAGCTGGGAATCATTTATAGCTATGAATCCTGATAGGATAAAATGATTAATAGGAACGTTGATTAAACATTAGACTATATTTAATCAACGTTCCTTAGCATAAATTCTATTAAATTTTACACTTAATTTAGCCATTCACAATAGAAGTGTTATATTAGCAGGGGATTTTATTATCAAAGGTTACTTAATCTTATGTCGCAACCTAAAGTAAAGATACTATTAGTGGAAGATGACCCGGTTTTAGGGTATGTAGTAAAAGACTTTTTACAAAAGCAAGACTACGATGTTTCCCATTGTACAGATGGGGATGTGGCATGGCACCAGTTCATGAAAAATATTTATGACATATGCCTGCTCGACATTATGCTGCCCGGTAAAAAGGACGGCATGGAACTAGCCAATAGCATTCGTAAAAAGAATGAAAACATACCTATTATCATGCTCACATCCAAGAATATGGATAATGACAAGATAGCGGGCTTTGAAAGCGGTGCCGATGATTATGTTACCAAGCCATACAATCTGCATGAGTTATTATTGAGGATACAGGTGTTTCTGAAAAGGAGTAAAAAGAAAGAAGACGAAGGGCCGGTAATATTTAAAATTGGCGACCTCGATTTCGATTATACCAATCTGGTTTTGCGCAACGATAAGGTGGAACATCAACTTACCCAACGCGAGGCTGACCTGGTTCGCTACCTGTGCCTTAATGCCAACCGTGTATTGAAACGTGACGAAATACTGATGAACGTGTGGGGTAAGGACGATTATTTCCTGGGCAGGAGTATGGACGTATTCATTACTAAAGTGCGTAAGTACCTAAAATCACAAAACGCCGCCAAATTGCAGACTATACATGGTATTGGGTTTAAGTTTAATTACAACCCTTAAAAATTCAAAAGTAAAAATTCAAAATTCAAAAGCCGAGAGGGAATATGCCTTTGATTTAGGCTTTTAAAAAGATAAAAAGGGGCAAGGTTTCGATAGTCGAACCCTTGCCCTTTTTTAAGCTTTTTAGCTTGTAACTTAGGTTTTATAATAGAATATGTATGTGAATGCTTATGTTAATTTTATAATGCTCTAATTCGATTTTTGGATAATAAATATCGTAAAATTAGTGTCAAGTTAGCGTTCTAACTTCCATGTACTAGCTTCGATTAATAAGGCTAAATTACCAGTTGTAAGTATGGGATTTAGTAAATTCCTGAAAAAGAAATGAGATGTTGTATTATCTGTATTTACTTTAAAACTATTATCACCTTTTCTAGAATATAAGGCGATTAAATCCCCTTTTTTAACAGATTTATCAGGAAACCAATAAGCATCACGAACGCTACTTGAAAACTTTGTTTCAGAATTCATTTTAGTTGTAAACACTAAATATTTACCAATATCACAGTCTTCCTTTACAATGAAGACAATTCGCTCTTCTAATGTCCCTCTTTCCTTTATTTCGTTGATTTCAAGTTTCATTGTTATTTCTTAAATTTAAAAATTATACCGCCAACGAGTAATGCGAACCCAACTATGCCGAGAATAGTAGCTAATGTACCATCAGTCTTTATGTAATTACATGCAAGTCCAATAAGTATACCTCCAATAGTGGTGCCTACGATATATAAATTTTCTGCATGTTTAGATTTGCTAAGTTTTTCGTCTAAAATACTTTTTTCTGTAAATACAGTATAAAATTTATCACGATAAGGTTCTAATTCCCTTATTTTCGATTCTTTTTTATCAAGGTCATTTAAAATTAGCTTCTGTGTGCCGGTTTGTGACAATTCTTCTGTTGTAAGCCCTCTAATAAGACCTCCATACGCATCGGAACTTTTATTTTCCGATTCAGAATTAGGTTGTAATTGACCTTTTGCTTCGTCTTTATTATCCAGCACCATTAGAACATTTTGACAAAAATACCACTATTTAGTTTCATAATAAACTCCTATAAGATTTTTAAATAAATGCACACTTGAAATACTTACTTCGTTCAGCTATCGTACATTTTAAAATATCCAATTAACATTAAAAAACTACTCCTAAAGAGCAGCCATTTCAGGCAATTGCCTTGGGGCATACTTTTTCATTGCTTTAGCAATTGCAGCTATATGCGGTGGTGTGGTGCCACAGCAGCCACCTACCAGGTTTACCCAGCCTTCCTTAGCCCACTCTGATATGATGCGTGCAGTATGTTCAGGGCTTTCGTCATATTCTCCCATTGCGTTTGGCAGGCCGGCATTTGGGTAGGCGCTCACATAGCATGCAGCTATTTGAGACAGTTCCTCTACGTGTGGCCTCATTTGCTCGGCACCCAGGGCGCAGTTTAGGCCTATGCTTAGTGGGTTGGCATGCATTACTGATATGTAAAACGCTTCCAGTGTTTGCCCGCTTAGGGTGCGGCCCGAAGCATCGGTAATAGTACCCGAAATCATCACCGGTATCTTAGGGTGTTTTGTTTCTCTAAAGAATTTACTTATGGCATATATAGCAGCCTTCGCATTGAGGGTATCGAAAATGGTCTCTACCAATAGCACATCTACACCACCATCTACCAGGCCCTTAATTTGTTCATAATAGGCATCAGCAACCTCATCGAAAGTCACAGCGCGATAGCCAGGATTATTTACATCGGGACTGAGGGAAAGTGTCTTATTCATAGGGCCAATAGCACCCGCTACAAAACATTCCTGGTTGATACCCAGATTTTCGGTATGGAACTCACTAATGGCTTCGCGGGCTGTTTTGGCAGCAGCCACGTTCAATTCGTAAGCCAGGGGCTGCATATCATAGTCGGCAAGCGATATGGTTTGAGAATTGAACGTATTGGTTTCAATCAGGTTGGCACCTGCTTTCAGGTATTCTTTATGTATAGCTCTTATAATATGGGGTTGGGTAAGGCAAAGTAGATCATTATTACCCTTAACATCTGTATGCCAGTCGGCAAAACGCACGCCACGATAGTCGCTTTCAGTTAGTTTATAGCGCTGTATCATAGTACCCATGGCACCATCTATAATCAGAATGCGGTTATCAAGCAGTTGACGTAATTTAGTTTCAGTGTTCATAGGGCAAAGGTAGGTAAACCAAAAAATTAAATTTAAAAAATCAAAAGTTAAAAATAGGGATGTGATAATATAAGACTATAGGGATATTGGTGGGGTAAGTGATGGTGACACTTTAATAGAAAGCCATTTAATAGAGCCCAATGTTAAGTTTTTAAAAACTACTTTTGTTGTGCCTCTTTTAAAAGTATTTTAGCCACCAATTCAGGCAGTTTGTTTAATTTCATCCTTAGCTACTTTTTCAGGCATGCTCAAATCGACAAAGCAAATAATTGTAAGGGACATTAGTTGGCTGGCTTTTAATGCCAGGGTATTACAGGAAGCAAGCGACCCATCAAACCATGTTCATGACCGACTGCGTTTTTTAGGAATTTTCTCTAATAATCTGGATGAGTTTTTCAGAGTAAGGGTGGCCGCATTGAATAAAATGGTGCTACTGGGCAAGGCTGCAAAAATGCACCTGGAAGCCAACCCCGAAAAAATCCTGAAAAAAATACAGCAGACAGTTATTACCCAACAAGCCGAATTTGACCATACCTATGCTGATATTATAGCTGAAATGGAGAAGAAAAACATCTTCATTAAGAATGAAAAACAGCTAAGTAAGAAACAGAAGGAATATGTGACCCGGTATTTTGATGAGAAGGTAAGGACACAGCTCATACCCCTCATGATTGAGACCATGCCACATGCCCCACTGCTCAGAGATAAGTCTATATACCTGGCATGTGTATTGGGAAGCACCAGGGAATCAATGGTGCAACGCTATGCATTGATTGAAATACCCACCAAAGTTTTACCCCGTTTCGTAATTCTTCCATCAGATGAAGGACATACCGATGTGGTTTTGCTGGAAGATATTATCAGGTTCAATCTGCCGGGATTGTTTGCGCCATTTGGGTTCGACCGTTTTTTAGGCTATATCATTAAGGTAACCCGCGATGCAGAACTGGACATAGATAATGATGTAACCACCAACCTGCTTGATGCACTGGAAAAAGGACTAAAGAACCGCAAGCATGGCCGAGCTACCCGTTTTGTTTACGACAGGCATATTGAGCCTTCATTGCTCAACTACCTTGTAAGGCGTTTAGGTTTAACCAAGAAAGACAATCATATACCCGGTGGGCGTATACATAACTTCAAAGATTTTATAGATTTCCCTTCCTCCATATTCAACAATCTTCATCAGCGAAATGAGGCATTTGTGCATCCACTGCTGAAGCAGCCGTGTAGGATAATGGACATTATTGAAAAGAAGGATGTAATGCTTCACCTACCCTATCATTCATTCGATTCGGTAATAGATTTCCTGAGGGAAGCCGCCATCGACCCATTTGTGCAGAGCATTAAAATAACCTGCTACAGGCTGGCAAAGAATTCAAAAGTAATCAATGCGCTCATTAATGCGGTGCGTAATGGCAAGGAAGTAATGGTGGTGCTGGAATTGAGGGCACGCTTTGACGAGGAGGCTAACCTGAGGTGGAAAGCCCAACTGGAAGAAGAAGGCGTGAAGGTAGTGCTACGCCACCCGAATCAATGCTGACACGACCACCTTCATTAACAATTATTCCAGAAACAGTAGCACCAGAAAATAAATCGAGTCCCAAATAGGCA
>CAIWHI010000562.1 GCA_903912435.1 uncultured Bacteroidota bacterium
GCAGGGTCATTAGCATAGAAAACCGAATGTGCAACTATAGCTTCAATGGCATTTGAATTTTTAAAACAGCATATTAACCACAAACAAAAAAATAACTTCCTTAACATTTTAGAGACTTTTTTGCAAATTACTATAATCAGGATGATTATAGCCTGGCTACAAAATTTTAACCTTTTGCGATGGATTTAAATTAAGGTACTTACATTAATATTTAGCCCTTACATGAAGTTTCAAAGTATATTGCTCATGGCCATATAGGGTGGAATTTACATTTAACATTATATTATGTAAGCCAGTATCTGCTATAGATGTGGAAAAAATATGAAACATACAATTGGTATTCAACTTGAAATTAATTGTATCAGGTTTAGCAGTTGTTCCATTAGGTAAATTGGATAAATAACAACTAAAGTTGTAATTGGTAGGGTCGCCGGATATAAGTTCGAATTGCAAATAAATAAGGGATGAATCACCCTGACTTACATTTTCAGTTACAGCAGTATCCTTAAGATTAAAGATATTGTTGACAATTATTTTGTACGTAGGTGACGACTTATCAATAGGTGTGTTCTTTACTTTGTAGCAACCTGCTATGAGGGTGCTAAATATCAATATTGCTATTATTCTTATGTACATAAGCTAGTTTTGATGGTTATTTAATTTTATAGTTTAAACCCAGATTGATAAGCCCCTTAAATCCATAGCCTACTTCAAAAAAACCTCCAAAAGTTCTCCCAAACCTCATTCCCAATGGAGATATAAACATATTGAAAGCCATTTTATTGTTTGCTACCTCCATATTATTACCCAATGATGTTTTCCCATTTACATAAGAATACTCGTAGTATGACTTGCTGTAGGTATCTATTTCATTGTCATAATTGATGCCTGCAGCTATGGTGCCATAAATTCTTTGATACCCTTTAGGCGAGGTGGCATAGGTTACAGTTACTTCAGGTGCTATGGTATAGGTCAATCGCTTATAGGTACCCATCCACATTGGTGCACCAAAAATTGGAGGGTCTGTTGACATGTTCCCCCAATTGCCTTCTTCATTTTGCACTTTTATGCACAACCCAAAAGCAATTTTGTTGCTGTAAAAATACCAGGAACTCAAGGTGTAGGCTCCAGAAGCTTTGGTGGCATCATTTTCATTTAACCGTTGGAATCCATTAGGAAACATCCAGCCATAGCCAAGGTTGAATTCAAATCGGTTCAGTTTATTCTCCGCATAGGAATTGGTTATTAATCCCAATAAGACCAATAACAAAAGTGGGTATTTTTTCATTGGATAAATTCTTTAAACTACATAACGAATTTACCACTTGTT
The DNA here is from genome assembly GCA_903912435.1 of uncultured Bacteroidota bacterium. Classification (GTDB taxonomy): domain Bacteria; phylum Bacteroidota; class Bacteroidia; order Chitinophagales; family Chitinophagaceae; genus Nemorincola. The sequence goes on from CAIWHI010000562.1 coordinate 1,331, forward strand.
TTGTTGCAACCACTAATTAAAATCATGTAAGATTATTTATTATTTTCAGGAATGTAAAACCCGGTTATAAGACCATTCAAACTATTTTTTATTTTACTGTCCATTTGCGAGAATTTGCATTGTCATTATGCCATACATTAATCATTATTAACAAAAGAAATTAAAATCTCCACTAAAACGAGAGCAATATGAAAGAGTATATTCTTATTTTCAGACATGAAGATGGCCACAAAGTGGCATCGCCTGAGCAAATACAAATATGGATGAAACAAACCATGGACTGGATAGGTGGTATTGCCGCCCAAAACAAGTTTGTGGGAGGTAAAGGCTTGCCCTTTGATGAGTGCAGGGTAGTGCACCACAATAACCTAATAACCAATGGACCTTTTGGAGAAATTAAGGAAACCATTGGTGGCTATGTTATTATAAAAGCCGAAACTATTGATGAGGCTGCAGAAATGGCCAAGGGTTGTCCTGTGCTCCAGGGTGCGGGCAATACAGTAGAAGTGCGCAAAATTTCATAAACAGATGACAATCACTCAATCATAGGTTGCCTTGACTTGTAGGTTTTCAAATAGTCAAGGCCAAAATATTATGCATCAGTCGGAATTATTACCCCATCTTTTTAGAACAGAGTACAGCCGCATAACGGCTGTACTCTGTAAAACTTTTGGGCTGGAAAATATTGAAATTGCAGAAGATATTGCCAGCGAAACCTTTTTGGCTGCACTGGAGGCATGGACCTATAAAGGCCTCCCCGAAAATCCTATAGCATGGCTCCATGCTGTTGCGAAAAATAAAACCAGGAATTTCCTAATCCGCAATCAGACTTTTAAGAGTAAAGTATTACCCAATCTGCGTGCAACTATACCAGCGCACATCAATTATGAGCCAGACTTATCTGACAGCAATATTAATGACAGTGTGCTGCAAATGATATTTGCTATTTGCCATCCTTCTATTCCCGCCGGGTCGCAAATTGGCCTGGCCTTGCGTGTGCTATGTGGATTTGGGATTGATGAAATAGCAAGTGCCTTAATCACAAATAAAGAGACTGTAAATAAGCGCCTATATAGGGCAAAGGAGCTACTACGACGAGAGCAGGTGAAATTGGAAATACCCGATAAGGTAGTGATAGGCAAGCGATTGGAAAACGTATTACTTACTTTGTACCTGCTATTTAATGAGGGTTATTACTCCGAGACTCATGATTCAATAATAAGGGAAGATTTATGCGCAGAGGCAATGCGATTGGTATACCTGCTTACATCAAATCCTATTACTGATTTGCCGCAAGTAAATGCCTTATTAGCTTTGATGTGCTTTCATGCATCCCGTCTTGAAGCCAGAAAAAGTAAGGGTGGAGAATTGATACTCTATGGGGAGCAAGACTCTTCATTGTGGAATCAGGAGTTGATAGGCCGAGGTGCATACTACCTTAACAAAGCCTCAGTCGGGACCGACATATCAAAATACCATCTTGAAGCAAGCATTGCCTGGTGGCATACAATTCCCTCTGATACTGGTAATAAATGGCAAAATATTCTGAATCTTTATCACCTCTTAATCCAAATCAATTATTCCCCAATAGCTGACCTGAACCGCATTTATGCTTATTCTAAAGTGCAAGGTAATAGGCCGGCAATAATTGAAGCTGAAAAACTGAAACTAACCAACAATCAATATTATTACGTGCTTTTGGGTGAGTTGTACACAGGGTATAATAATGAAAACGCAAGTGCCAATTATTTAAAAGCCTTAAATCTTGCAAAAACAATTGCTGACAAAAATTGTATCAGGGAGAAGATTTCAAAATTAGATGGGTTGATAAAGTTCTAATTAGTAGAAAATTAATCTATTTGTTTCCGTATGAATAAGTTTATTTGGCTACTTTTAGCCGATTAAAAATGGGATTTTAATGACTGCTGAAGAATTTAACCTTGAATTTGAAACAATTGCCCCTCCGTTAAAATCTTATCTATTAAGAATTACCGCTAGCGTGCACGATGCCGAGGATATTGTACATGATACCTATTTAAAGGCTGTAGATAAGTTGTATACCTTTAGGCATGAATCGAGTATTAAAACATGGTTGTTTAGTATAGCTTCTAATATTGCCAAAGATAACCAGAGGGTAAAGAAAAGGTGGGTAGAATATGTTACTGATATATGCAAGCAGGAAGCATTGGGCAATAAGCAGTTTTTTCAGGAAGCGATGCAAATTGCTACTACCTCGCCACATGGCGCATTTGAAATTAAGGAGCATATCGCATTTTGTTTTACCTGCATTTCCAAGTCATTGCCCTTGGAGCAGCAATTATGTCTTTACTTAAAGGAAGTTTATGAATTTAAGGTAGGGGAGATTGCAGTGATTCTTGATATCAGTGAGGCGATGGTGAAATATTACCTACATGTAGGCCGCACCAAAATGATTCAGGTTTTTGATGGCAGGTGTGCCCTGATAAATAAAACCGGGGTATGCCACCAATGTTCAGAACTGAACGGGATTTTCAACCCTAAACAAAAATTCCAGGAAGAAATAATGAAAATTGAAATGGCTCGTGATGCTGAAATTGTAGATAAGGAACAGCTTTTTGACCTGCGAATGCAAATTTTACAATCCTTAGACCCATTTAATTCAGGTGCCTCAGCTTTTCAATTACATCACTTAGAACACAATAGAGTTGTTATGGAAAAATATGTGTAAATAATTGCCTTTTTGCCTATCGTTTTTGTTCTCTCAATCGTCAGAATAGCATGAAACGATTATTAACCACAATAGCACTAATGGCATCAATTATGACACAAGCACAAAATGGTAAGGCAATTACCGAAAAGACAACTTTCAGCCGCACTACATCAGTGAGTACCACCATGAAGGCTGACCCGGCAATTATTTGGAAATTACTGACCAATGCATCCGATTTTCCAAGATGGAATACTACTGTTATTTCGATTGATGGAAAAATCGCCACAGGCGAGAAAATAAAGCTAAAATCCACTTTGGCACCAAAGCGCACTTTCAAACTAAAAATTAAAGACATAGAACCTCAGAAAAGTCTTACATGGGGTGATGGGCAAGGAAATAGAGTTTACTCTCTTAAAATGGGTGATAATGGAAATACTGTATTCAATATGACAGAAAAAATTGGTGGTTTTATGTTTCCTTTGTATGCTAAACATATACCGTCATTTGACCAGTCATTTGAGCAATTCGCAGCTGACCTTAAGAAGGAAGCAGAATCAATTGAAGCTATTAAAAAGTAAATCATAACAATTTAAACACCCCCAACAAAAATGAAAATTGCAAAAGTTACTTACACTACCCAGGCTGATTATGCCGAGCGGAATAAAGCTAATATACAATCAGTTATGAATGACCTGCAGCAGATGAATGTGCAAGGTCTTAATTATAATGCATGTGTTGGTCCGGATGGGAAATCATTTGTACACATGGCTTATTTCGAAAATGATGAGGCTCAAAAAATCTTATTCGATCTTCCCAGTTTCAAAAGCTTCCAGGAGCAGTTGAAAAACAGTAATCCTGAAACCCCGCCAAAACCAGAAATGCTTACATTGGTGGGTTCGTCTACACCGATTTTCCCTGGTTCATAAACAACAATCAAAGAATTGATTTTATTAAAAAAACCTGTCGTTATGTTGATTTATCCACATAGCGGTAGGTTTTTATTTTGTTCATTTCTTTACCAAATTAAACTGTTACTTTTGCACACAATTTCACGAAATTACATGGAGAATAACCAACTTAAGGAAATGGCCACACAGGTGCGCCGGGATATTGTGAGAATGGTGCATAAGGTTCAAAGTGGTCATCCAGGTGGCTCTTTGGGTTGCGCTGATTTTTTAACTGCACTTTATTTCAAAGTAATGAGCCGCAAAACCGGCTTTGATATGGATGGAATAGGGGAAGACATCTTCTTTTTGTCTAACGGGCATATTTCTCCGGTATTTTATAGTGTTTTGGCCCGTTCGGGTTATTTTCCGGTTAGTGAGTTAAGTACCTTCCGTGTCATCAATACAAGGTTGCAGGGGCACCCGGCTACCCATGAGCATCTGCCAGGTGTAAGGATAGCTAGCGGGTCACTGGGTCAGGGAATGAGTGTTGCTGCCGGTGCGGCTTTGGCCAAGAAAATGAATAATGATAGCCATATTATTTATTCATTGCATGGTGATGGTGAATTGCAGGAAGGGCAGAATTGGGAAGCAATAATGTTTGCTGCCCATCACAAAATTGATAATCTTATTGCTACAATAGATTATAACGGCCAGCAGATTGATGGTCCTACCAATCTGGTAATGAATCTGGGTTCTCTTAAAGATAAGTTTGAAGCCTTTGGTTGGTTGGTTATGGAAATGAATGGCAATGATATGGATGCAGTAGTGGCAGGTATGGGAAAAGCCAAAAGCATGACAGGCAATGGCCAGCCAGTGTGCATCATAATGCATACATCTATGGGCAAGGGTGTTAGCTTTATGGAAGGAACCCACGAGTGGCATGGTATTGCTCCTAATGATAAACAGTTGGAACAAGCGCTAAATGAGTTGCCTAAAACTATTTATGGAGATTACTAGGTGATTCAGCGTTTTGTATTGCCTTAATTTGTAAATTTGTTATGTAGCAGATTTGTGTGCTGGATTGAGCTCTAATTAATAGCAAAAATCATGAGGCGGAACCAAATAATCTTATTTACCTTATTATTACTACCCATTATTCTGGGTTCGGTGGCATGTACCAAAGGCAAGTCAGCCGATACGCCAGCAGAGCGTATTGTTGGTCGCTGGAAGAAAATGAAGTATGGCCTGGACGATAATAATGACAAGACATTTCAAGCAAGGGAAATTCATTGGCAGCCACCACAGATAGATGATGAGGTAACATTTAATAGTGATGGTACAGGTAAAGAAACTACAACCAGTAATACTACTGATATGATAGTTTTGAGCTTCACATGGAGGGTAACCCCTCAGAATAAAGTTTGGGTAGCCTACAAAACACATGATACGGTAAGCTATTATATACGTACGGTAAACTCTGAAAATCTGGAACTTTGGGCAGATACTTATATCAATGGTACTCCGGTTCTTACATCTTATATTTACTCTAATAATTAATTTGCCCAATAGTTATTCATAGGTTTGGTGGGGTGGTTAGCCAATACAAATAATAATTTTCTATTTTTTACGTATAAATGGATCTGGATAATTTTAGAATTATTGCTGCTGCAAGCAAAAAAGAATTTTCAGGATTCATAGATAATCTGGCTGACCGCATCCCTGGTAATATGCCTGAAATAGCTGCAAGTGCAGATAAGGCAGTATGGAAAAAGATTCAATGCCTTGACTGTGCCAATTGCTGTAAAACCATGACACCGGCCTACAATAAGGCCGATATTTTAAGGATAGCCACCCATCTACGGATGAAGCCCAAAGATTTTATATCACGATGGCTTAAAAAGGAAAAGGATTCTGAAGCGTGGGTTAATGCATCCTCGCCATGTCAATTTTTGGATGGTAATATGTGTACCATTTATGAATACAGGCCTGAGGATTGTGCCGGTTTTCCGCATCACGATAAACAGCCATTCGAGGCCTACATTTCCACCTTCCGTAAAAATGTGAACCATTGTCCCGCCACCCATGAATTTGTGGCGCAACTGATGGATAAGATTGATTTAGGATGATGATTTGACTGCCTGGTTCAATATGATATAAATTAATAGCACCTATCAACCTGAAAGTTTTTAACTTCGTATGTGTTATATCCTTTAAATCTTATTTATGCTTTCATTGTTCAATTCATTCGCCAAGTCCTTCAAGTTTAGGTACTTTATTACTAGTTTAAGAATTAGCCTATTCTCAGCATTTTATATCTTTTCACTACCAACTAGCCATGCACAGGTACTGCCTATGCAATGGCAAAAATGTTATGGTGGCACAGACCACGATATGGCATCATCAGTAATAGAGGCGCATGGAGAAGGGTTTCTTGTTTTTGGTTATTCTATGTCTGATAATGGTGACCATGTAAACGCAGGCTTTGGCAGTTGTGATTTTTGGGCTATTAAGACTGATAATTATGGTGGGATAGAATGGGAACAGCCATTTGGCGGTTCGGGGTGTGAATTTGCTTCAAATGCACTAAAGACTAGCTATGGTTATGTTTTGTCAGGTAATACCAGTTCCAGTGATTACGAGGTTACAGGGTTACATGGCGAGCCTTTTCCTCATTCCAGTCCGGATTTTTGGGTTGTTGGTATTGATACCCTGGGTAACATTCTTTGGGAAAATTCATATGGGGGATCTAACCCTGAAAATTTATATTCTATTACACCTGCAATTGATGGAGGATTTGCAATGGCAGGGCTAACCATTTCAAATGATGGTGACGTAACCAATTATCATGGGCGCCTGGATGGTTGGATAGTGAAAATAAATGATACAGGGGCTATCGTTTGGGGAAAAGCTATTGGCGGCACCAATGTAGATATTGCAAGGGCAATAAAGCAAACCAGAGATAGAGGCTACATTGTTGCAGGGCAATCAAATTCTGATAGTACTGATTCGGTTGCTGTATTAGTAGATTTTTGGTTGGTGAAGATGAATGATACAGGTGGAGTTATGTGGCAGCAATATTATGGAGGCACGGCTGATGATTGGGCTGTTGATGTATTACAAGCAACTGATGGTGGCTATTTAATATTGGGTAATTCAAAATCAAATGATGGAGATGTGCCGGGGAATCATGGTATGTATGATTATTGGTTGCTGAAAGTGGATAAGAACGGCATAAAACAATGGAGTAAAAACTATGGCGGTTCAGCAGATGATAATCCATCGGCTATTATCAAGACATTAGATGGAGGATATGCAATGGTAGGGTCAACAAAATCTATTGATGGAGACATAACTTCAAATAACGGCCTAAGTGATATATGGGTAGTAAAAATAAATGATACAGGTGCCATACAATGGCAAAGGACATACGGTGGCACACAGGATGAATTTGCCAATTCTATCACGCAAACTGCTGATAGTGGTTATATAATTGCAGGCGAAGCTGAATCGGTAAATGGCAACGTAGGTGGCAACCATGGCAAGGAAGACTATTGGGTCTTTAGGCTTGATAAGACTGGGGTAGGGGTGGATAATTTTTCTACGGATGACCCATTTAAAGTTTACCCAATACCCGCAAATGAAAAGCTCAACTTTAGCTTTCCAAAAGCAAGCTCAGGTGTAATCAAGTTGATGGATTTAGCTGGAAGGGTATTGGTTGAACAAAAAATTAATAATGTAACCAAAGCAACTTTTGAAGTGGGTAGTTATTCACCCGGACTTTATTATTATGAGTTTAAATCAGATAATTTGCTAAAAACGGGCAAGGTGGTTATTGAGGGTTATTAGGGGTATAAAGTCTAAAAAATCAAAACGTCAGGTTCTGCTAATTGCGAAACCTGACGTTTTAATTATGATTAAAATTTGAAATATAGTATTTATTCAACTCCAAACTGCCTAAGGTGGTGGGTAGCATGCTTATGTAATAACTGCACCTGCTGGTCGAATACAAGATGCCCGAAAAATGGATTTGGGGTTACCTTTGAAGCGTCAGCCTCATGCGCAGCAAAAAAATGGTCTAATTCTGCTTCCAATTCTTCAATAGCTTCATCTTTGTTTGCATTTCTAACAGGTGGTGGGGTGTCAGGCATCAGTGAGTTGGGTGTGTTTTCCGGAAATTGTTTCTCACTTTCCAGAAAACCTTGCATTTTGGGTATTCTTTCTTCGGGTGTAACAATTTCCAATATTGTCTTGCCGCTGGCTATGCGCACATAATCTGTCATGTGCTCTATCATTTGTTGCACATTCATTTTACCCAATTTACGTGGGGTATCATCATCAAGGTCACTTAATACCTTCGTATATCCACTTCTAAGGAAAAGTGCTTTATCGTTGAGGTTTTGCATTTTTCAAAGTTAAAAGTCAAAAGTTAAAAGTCAAAAGTCCGGCATGGAATAATTGTGTTTCAAGAATTATCTCCATTAACTAAAGTAACTGCTTAATCAATGACTCTTGGGTAATGCCTTCGGCTTCGGCTTTATAGTTTCTTAGCACACGGTGCCTTAATACAGGCATTGCCATTGCACGCACGTCTTCTATGTCTGGTGAGTATTTGCCATTCAATAGTGCATTGCATTTTGCTCCTAATATCAAATATTGTGATGCTCTGGGACCCGCGCCATAGGCTATATATTGTGTAGCTATTGGGGCAACAGTAGCTGAGTTTGGACGGGTCTTTTGTACCAGGCCTACAGCGTATTCCAGCACATTGTCAGGTACTGGTACGCGCCTCACTAATTCCTGAAAGGCTAGTATATCTTCACCAGACAATACTTTTGATAATTCAGGCTTGTGGGCACTGGTCGTATTTCTTACTATGCTTACTTCTTCGGCAAAACTTGGGTAGTCGAGTGTTACCTGAAACATAAAGCGGTCCAATTGAGCCTCGGGTAGAGGGTAGGTGCCCTCCTGTTCTATAGGGTTCTGCGTAGCCAGTACAAAGAATGGTGCAGGCAATTTGTATAAGGTGCCACCGGCAGTAACATTGCGTTCCTGCATTGCCTCAAGTAAGGCAGCCTGGGTCTTAGGTGGTGTACGGTTAATCTCATCAGCAAGGATGATATTGGCGAATATTGGGCCTTTTATAAATTGGAAATGGCGTTCTTCATTCAATATTTCAGCCCCTACTATATCACTTGGCATCAGGTCGGGTGTGAACTGTATACGTTTGAACGACAAATCGAGCACATCGGCAATGGTTTTAACCAATAGTGTTTTTGCAAGACCGGGAACACCTACAAGCAGACTATGTCCGTTGCATAAAATGGATATAATGAGTTTTTCTACCACATCATTCTGGCCCACAATTACCTTACCTATTGCCTTACGTATTGCTGCTGCTTGCTCTTTGAGTGCGTCTGCTGCTTCGATATCCGATTTATATGATTGCATTATTCCGAAATTCTTCTGTTTAAACGGGAAAGTTCTATTATTTTGTGTAAACAAACAAATTCTAATTTTTAAAGTGGACATAACTATACGCGAGGCACAGCGCCAAACTGATGAATGGATACGCACAGTAGGGGTGAGATATTTCAACGAACTCACCAATTTGGGCATTTTAATGGAGGAAACTGGTGAGTTGGCCCGTATTATAGTACGTAAATATGGTGAGCAATCATTTAAAGAGAGCGATAAGCACAAAGAACTGGCTGATGAGATGGCCGATGTGCTCTGGGTATTGATCTGCCTCGCCAATCAGACCGGAGTAGATTTAACAGATGCTTTGCACAAAAATTTTGAGAAAAAGAACATCAGGGATGCAGTGAGGCATAAGAACAAGGAGAAATTGCAATAATAGTGAAGTTAGGGTAGGTAATATAAGCATGACTAATTTTGGTCAGGTTAATTTACATAGCTCTTCATATCTTTAGGGATGATATACTATGCATGAGTTGCCTTCAATAACCCGCCCTTTGAATTATCTTGAAAAAAGATGGTTGGAAACCTTATTGAAAGGCCAGAAAAATGCATTGAAAAGTAAATTTAAGATAGGTAGTTTTATTACTGCTGCAATAATTGGCACATTATGTACCTGGTTAGCAAGCAGGATGCCTGACTCCTTCTGGTTGTTTCTTGTTGGTACCCTTGCTATTTTAAGTTGGTCATTTATTCTATTTGTGCCCTATGAGCTTTATAAAATACATAAGAACAATAGACGAAATATCAGCTCTATTGAGGGTTGGATTAATAATGGCAATGTAATAGTTTATCCAATAAATGCATTACGAATTGCTAAAGCCAATGAATATGACGACGAGGGCGACTTGTTTATTGTAGAGTATGATCCGGATAAACTCATTTATTTATGGGATCATGACTATAATCTGCGCAAAAGATTTCCTTGCCTTAGCTTTGAAATATATGAGGCTGATTTTGCAAAACTTACAGGCAGGCCAATTAATCCGTTGAGTGAAAAGATTAAACCAGTAGAAATAAATAAGATGGCAAAATGGGCTTATATGACCCATCCTGGTTTACCTGGTCATATGGATACTGAGCTTGGTAGATTTGAGGAAGTAGTGGATAAAATTATTAATGCTACTATTAAATAACAACAAATGGCATGGTGATTCCAATAGAAATCTAAACCATGCCATTGATGTATTTTCAATATAGCTTCGCCTGGCCCGCAATAGGTAATAACCTTATATTTGGGGCAATATAATATCAGTATGCCTTTTTTATCATTTTGGGCATATTGAAAAAAACATGGGTACAGGCGTACAAAAGGTGGTGGAGGTCGGTAGTCTGGTGGCGGATTATATAGATTCGTTTTTCTGAATCTTGGCATTTCTTATGGTAGCTAAACCAAAGAAAACAAAAATGAAAGCAATTGCTATACTATCTTTAATTAGCAATGTAATAATTGTGAAGCTTTCAAAATCAATTTCAAGTATCTGGATTTCAAGTGATTATAGGTGGTAATTTTCATGATTAACAAACCCTAACTAGAACTAAAAGAAACTGTTAATACTACACTTAAATATTACTTTACAAGATAATCCAGACCTACTACAGAGTAATCATCATTTGCATGGCCACGTGCTATATATGAGTCCATTAAAGTTGCCAAACCAGGAATCGTAGCTAATGTAAGGTCAGCAGCCTCAGCACCTTCCATCATCAAGCGGGCATCCTTCCTTGCCATGTGCAATTCCCATGTAGGATCATCGTATTTTCCACCAGATACTCTTTTGAAACGAGCCGGTAGCATAGCACCAGGATTCCACATGTCGAGCAGTTTCCCAATTTCTTCAGGAGCAAGACCAAATGCTTTTGATAGTGCCAGCATATCGGCCATACCACCAGTCATTGCCAGAAGGAATAAATTGCCAATAAGTTTCATGCCTGCAGCTTTACCTGGTTCTTTGCCCATGTACATAAGCTTGCCGGTCATTTTGGCAAGGTCTTTCTCATATTCTGAGAAAGTATACTTGTCGCCCGATACCATCATGTAGCCAGTTCCATCAAGTGCGTTCTGTGGACCCATAAATACAGGAGCATGTAAATAAACGCACCCATTCTGGCGCCAATATTCAGCCCTGTCAATAGCTCCTCTCTGCGATGTAGTAGTGTGGTCTACTATCGTAACACCATGTTGGAATGAACCACATGCCAACTGCAACAATTCATTTACAGAGCGGTCATCTTTTAGAGCAAGATGTATGCGCTCCATACCTTCCACTGCGTCTTCAACCCTGTCGAAAACTATAGCACCTGCTTCTTCAAGTGCTTTGGCTTTTGAAGGAGTACGATTCCATACTCTTACTTGCTCGCCCCTCTTGAGCATTGCACGGACGAAATTTGCCCCCAAATGCCCCATTCCCAAAAATGCAATCATA
>CAIWHI010000563.1 GCA_903912435.1 uncultured Bacteroidota bacterium
AGATAATTGTTAATCATAGATAATCTTCGAACTCTATAGATGGGCAACCATATAAACGTATCAATTAGCAAACTGGATTTCAATAGCACAAAAAAAACCGTTGATTACCAGAAAAATCCTGCTAATCAACGGCGAAATAAAGTAAAGCCCTAATACAATAACCTATCGCTGTGCAAAGTGGGCTGGGCTGCTGTGGCGGTACTTGCCACGGTAGCGGCCATAGCGATAGTAACCACCATAATAATAATGCCTATGCCTTGAATAGTTGCTATAGCACCTCTCCCTGAAGCAAGGCTCCAAACGGCCATGTACCGGACTTTTGGCACAAATATCTGAATGCCACCTATACCAGCTATTATGATGCTTATGATAAGGTGCCGCACCACTTTGGGTACTTATTGCTAATGATAGTATAGCAACCAAAATTACTACTGCTGTGTATTTCAATTTCATATATGATATTTTATTTTTGATTAATAACCTCCGCCACGGAAATAATACTTATCATCATCAAAACGGTCGTGATAATAACGGTCGTGCCAGTAGCGGTCATCATAATACCTGTCGGAATAATAATGACGACGGTAATCGCGGTCGCGATAATAACGATCGTTATAATAACGGCGGTAATACCTGCGCGGATAGTAACGGTCATGGTAACCATAATCTAAATTATGGCGCATGGTAGTTCTTGGCTCGTAACGGTATTCCCTACGCCATCCGTATCGGTCATAGCGGTAGTACCTGCGGTCTCTCCATGGGCTTGCATCGACCTTATCAGCAAAAAATGTTGATAATAGGGCAATGAATAAAGCCGTAATGATAATCCTGACTTTCATGAGGCTAATTTTTTGCTATATTACATAAAAGTATTTGGTTGTCAAAACATTTTTATATTTACATGTGAAAAATAATGGACACGGTTTTATTAAAAATCAATTTCAATAACCCTGAGGATAGAAAACCATTATAGAACTATTGATAAGGTAGCAACAACCAATGTAAATAGGTATGGATAATCCTCAGTATTTTGCACCTGATGGAATTCGCCCAAACAGCTAAGGCTCAGTTTACTATACAATTGACTACCTGGCATTCCAATGACAACAACCGCGACCTGCCCTGGAAAAGTGAAAAAGACCCTTATAAAATATGGTTCTCAGAAGTCATATTGCAACAAACAAGGGCATTACAGGCACTACCCTACTACCTTAGGTTTATGGAAGCCTACCCCACCATCACCGATATAGCCAATGCCCCCGATGATGATGTTTTTAGAATGTGGCAAGGCCTGGGCTATTACAACCGCTGTAAAAACATGCTGGGTACAGCACGGATAGTTGCTAACGAATACAATGGCAAATTCCCTAATAGTCATGAAGATATCATTAACCTCAAAGGCATAGGCCCTTACACAGCCTCGGCCATTGCCTCATTTGCTTTTGATCTGCCCCATGCTGTAGTTGATGGGAATGTGAACCGCGTATTATCAAGGTATTTTGGTATTGACACCCCATATGACACCACCGAAGGCAAAAAACTGTTTGCCTCCCTTGCTCAGGAACTATTGGATACTAAAAATAGTGCTGCCTACAATCAGGCCATCATGGACTTGGGGGCTACTGTTTGTACCCCCCGCAACACCCAATGCAACCAATGCCCACTGCAAAAAAACTGCATCGCTTTTCATCAATCCCTCATTGAAGTGCTACCTGTGAAAGTGAAAAAGATAACTGTCAAAAAACGCTATTTCAATTATATACTGCTGGAACATGAGGGCTCTATATGGATTGAAAAACGCACAGGTAATGACATTTGGGAAAACCTTCACCAACCAATACTGATTGAATCCCCACAACAAATTGATGCAGAAGAATTAAAACATAATATCCATTTTACAAGCCTGGGGATAAAAAACACTTACCTAAGTTACAAAGGAAACAGCACCCAACGCCTTACCCACCAACTTATTTATGCCAGCTTTTATACCGTATCCCTAACCGAAAAACCAGTTATGGCAAGCAAACCCGGAAATTGGCTCGACACGAATCAATTAAAAAAAACTGCTTTTCCTAAGACAGTTGTTTCTTTTTTAGAAAATAATACTAAATTTATTAGCCATTTATAGGCTTTTTATAATTGTTTG
>CAIWHI010000564.1 GCA_903912435.1 uncultured Bacteroidota bacterium
CAGGACTGGCTTTCCTGATGAATGATGAAGCTGTTTTTGCAGGAATGGCAAAATTTGCGCATCATCAATTCACTACAACCGATTCAGGGTCAATGCACTTCAGAGCATTGCAATTATACCAGACCCTTATAGATGCCCATCTAAATGATGATGAGAAGGATGCATTATTGGATTTAAATCTACACCGGTTGGAATTTGCCAATAAATATGCTGTTGTAGCAAATAAAACCAGGCTGTATAATAATGCCTTAAACGAAATGGCCCAATCTTATCCTGATTGCCCTTTTGGAGCAATGGCTGAGGTGGATTTGGTGCAAAACCTTGTAGGTAACCCTGATGTTTTGCCGGAAGATGTAAATGATACAATAGCAATGGTATCAAGGCCAGATTTGTCCTTACTAGCCAAAAGACTTGAAAATGTAATCAAAAAATTTCCAGATGAAGATTGCAGTGCAAAGGCTAAAATGGTGTTGGAGACCATCAACCATAAGAGCATTGATTTTAATTTGGAATCAGTTGTCCTTCCAGGCAAGCCTTCTAAAATCCTGATTAGATACCGCAACAGCCCTACTGTCTATCTTAAGGTATATAAAATCAATAGTCACCAATTTTTTGAATTCGAAGGTGAAAGGCAAATACCTGATAGTCTTAATGATGGTATTGAAGCATTAAATTTTAAGGTAAGTTTGCCTTCTTCCAATGACCTTTATGCCCATACTACGGAGGTGAAAATTGATGCGCTGCCTCCGGGTCAATATTATATAATGGCAAGTGCAAGGCGTGATTTTATTAAGACTAATAATTCCCTGCATGCCCAGTTTTTTCAGGTGTCATCCTTGTCTTACTTAAGTTGTAATGAGGACAATGTAATTAGCAAAGATTTTTTTGTTGTTGATAGGCAATCCGGGCGACCAATTTCCGGGGCAGATATTTTTTGTTATTCACCCGATGCTCCTAAGAAAAGAATGCATGAAACCTCTAATAAAGATGGTGCATTTTTAATGAGAAAATTCACAGGGGAATATGACCAATTTAATATGATTATATCCAAAGGCAAGGATACTTTATGTAAAAGATCACTGAGTTATGGTGAAGATTACAGTTATGATCGAAACAGTAAAATAGAAACTTATTTCTTTACCGATAGGGCAATATATAGACCTGGGCAGACAGTCTATTTCAAAGGGATAATAGCTAAGGTGGCAGATGACCAAAGGAAGGCAAATGTGGTGCCGAATATGTCAACTACCGTAAAGATTTCAGGGCGATCGGCAGGTGTTATAGTTAAACAAAGTTTAAAAACTAATGATTTTGGCTCGTTTGCCGGGACCTTCCAGATACCTAAAGGTATTGCATCAGGAGAAATTACCATCAGTAATGAGTCAGGCTATTCAGTAGTTAGGGTAGAGGAATATAAGCGGCCAAAATTCCAGGTGATATTTGATACAATAAGGAGTGCAATATTACTCAATGAGCAAGTAAGTGTAAGTGGTAACGTACAGGCCTTTGCCGGCAATATGCTCGATGGGGTTAATGTAAAATACACTGTTCAAAGGATGGCTATTCCTTATTATGATTGGTTTGGGAGAGCAACATATGGGGAGGTACAGGTGATTTCTTCCGGAAAATATAACACAGATGCCACAGGGAAGTTTAAAATTGAGTTTCCGGCAATACCAGATGAATCTATTGATAAAAGTAAGTTGCCTGTTTTTACTTACCAAGTCGCTATTGATGTAACAGATGTAAATGGTGAAAC
>CAIWHI010000565.1 GCA_903912435.1 uncultured Bacteroidota bacterium
CAGGGCAATAAACAATGGGAAGGCACCAATAAGGAAATCATATTTAGTAAAGACGAAAAGCTCAACTCCTTCATTTTCGCTTCAGAATTCCTCACCAAGGCCAAAGAGATGATAATGCTGGAGGCCGAAGGCAAGGCCTAGTCCCTATTCAAATAATTTTTGGCAAACTACAGCCGCATCCACCTTCTCCACCGCCAGCTTTGCAATAGGTAATTTCATTTCCATGCGGGTTTGAATGCTTTTTTCATAATGCTTATCATAATACCTCAGCAAGATGGCAAAGCACTCGGTGATATTATCTTCAAGCATATAATTGATTGCCAGTTTGGTATTCTGCCCTCCTAGCCGTTTCTGTATCCTGATGATGGAATTTACGAGTTCCTCCTTCTTTAGTTTTCCATATTCCTCTGTAATATGCACCAGTCGGGCATTAAATGGAATATCTACAAAATAGAGGGTAGCTAATTTCATAGATGCACAAATAGAGTTGGGTAGATTCACCAGACCTATGCGTTGGCTTTCATCCTCTATCCATATAGGTACCTCAGGTGGTAAAGCTGTATTTGTTAGGTAAAGCTCCCATGCCAGTAGGTTTTCAAACATTTCCTGACTGGGTTGTACCCGCCCAAAACTCCCAAATGCCGAGCCCTTGTGTTGTGCCAGTTCTTCCAGGTCAATGATTTTCTCTCCCTTCTTTTTTAATTCTGCAAGGGTCGGTGTTTTACCAGAACCCGTATAGCCCCCAAGTACTTTAAAAAGATAATTAACCGAAAACTGTTTCATGGCCCAAGTCCTGTAGGCCTTATAACCACCCACCAGGGTATAAACCTTAAACCCATAAAGGTCTAGCAGCCATGCCACACCTGCACTACGCATACCACCACGCCAACAATGCACCAATACCGTAGGTTGTTCTCCCTTTTTCACTGATGGATTGGTTTTTAACAAAGCCTCCACCTCTTCCACCATTTTCCGCATCTTCACCCCGAAATAGTCCAGCCCGAGTTTTATTGCCTGCTCCCTGCTTTCCTGCTTATAGCTCGTACCCACCACCTTGCGTTCCTCATCGGTAAACAAAGGCAGGCTCCATGCCCCCGGTATATGTGCGTGCCCATACTCTCCCGGACTCCTTACATCTAATACCGGAAACTCCCTTGCCAACAATAAAAACTCTTCTATCCCTAGTTTCTTCATTCATTGGCAAATTATGATTTTTTTGCGGATTTGGGGGTATGTGTTGTATTTGTATGGTATAAACCTGCACAAAATTGTATATTTGTTTACCTTTTCTATATATTCAATAATCATCAAAAGACATTTTATGTTTAGCCAGAAAACCACCAAGATGCAAAATAATACAAAGGTGATATCAAGGAATATCCATTCAAAAGCTATGTGGTTTTTAATGGTTATATTATTTTTACTGTGCTTTGATAATTCAATGGCAAAAGATATTGGTAAAAAATATTCTGCCAAATTTGGTAAACATGCTAATAAAAATGGTATATATCCTGATAATGTTGTCCGTATATTTTTGGACAAGGAAGGAAATTATTATCCTGAAAATCCAATTAATGACCATTCTTTACGTAGAAACAATAATTCCCTGCGGAATTGGTACTCCTCTCATAAAAATGAATTCAATGAAATCTGTTCGGGTCAAGGGATAGGCACAGGAACTTTTAACGAACAATTAGATTCATTGAACCACAGAATAGCTAGAAATATTACCTCTGAAATAAACAATAAAAGCAAAGGATATGACATAGTGAATGTATCAATCCATGGCTTTTCAAAAAAGACATATGGTATGCGTTTAATAGACCGCCATTCCACTGGCGATAATAAAAAGCTTGAAACCACACTCCAGAACAATCCAAACAAGAAATTATTTTTTGTTGAAATCTATTGGGATGCCAGTTACCTTGGTGTATTCCGTTCTGCCTTAGCAAACAAAGGCTATAAAGTATTCAGGGATTCTGCCCAGCCGCATGCAATGAATGTAGGATTGTCATTAAGAAAAGTGATATCAAATATCAAATGTGACAGAATCAATATTATTACACATAGTCTGGGTGCAAGAGTGGCATGTGAATTATTATTCAATGCGGATAGTAATAACACCGCTCAGGAAAATGAAGCTACCCCAATGCAAAGTCATATTAAAATTTGCATGGTAGCACCGGCAATTGGTTCTGAATTATTCAAAAACTATTATAAAAGAGGAAAAATTACCAAAACTCCAAATGTAGGTAAGGACAATTATGATCTGTCTATTGTTTACAACACAAATGATATTGTGCTGAATAAAAGTATTCCCTTGCCTATATACCACTTGGGCAATCTTACAGCATATGATATTGCCAAAACAGCGCTAGGCTGTGATTGTGGAAATGATATTGACAGTTTGGAAACACTCTTAGCCCCATTACATATCCGCACGTTTAATCTTTCATGCAAACACGGAAAAGCAAGGAACGGCCACTATTTAAACCACTGTTATATAAGTAATAGAATTCCGTTTAGGGATGTCAAAGCCTATTTGAATGATTGAGGGCATCCCCACCCCCAAACAATTTTAACTTTTGAATTTTAACTTTTGAATTTACAAAATGTACCTTTGCTCGGCTATGCTAATTGAAGTACTTAAATCTAAAATACATAGGGTAAAGATTACTGAAGCCAACCTGCATTATATTGGTAGTATAACCATAGATGAAGATCTGCTGGATGCTGTCAATATGATTGAAAATGAAAAGGTGCAAGTGTTGGACATTGATAATGGTGCCCGTCTTGAAACCTATATCATTAAGGGCACAAGGGGCACAGGCATGATATGCATGAATGGCCCGGCTGCACTTAAAATGTCGGTAGGAGATACCATAATTATCATCTCCTATGCATTGATGGATTTTGAAGAAGCCAAAACTTTTAAACCCTCTATTATTTTTCCCAGGGAAGATAATAGATTGTAATCAGTATCTTTAGATATTATGAAGAGAACCCTCAGCACCATATTGCAATACGTAGGTTTCCTGGGGCTGGGGATTTGGATTATTTATTACATGCTTTCCAAGCTGAAACCAGAGCAAAAAGTGCAACTGGTAGATGCCATTAAAAGTATCAACCCGTTATATCTCATACCTATCTGCCTGGCGGGTTTTCTGTCGCATTTTTTTAGGGCTTTAAGATGGCGTTACCTGCTTGAAACGCTCGATATGAGGCCCACAGTACTTAATACCACCTTTTCGGTCTTTATAGGCTATTTTGTGAACCTATTATTGCCCCGTGCCGGTGAAGTAGCTAAATGTACCGTACTGGCCAAATACGAAAACCTACCTGCCCACAAAATGATAGGCACCATTGTGGCAGAGCGTGCATTTGATGTGTTTTGCCTCCTCCTCATTACAATAGCCGCATTTTTCTTACAAATACACATTATAAGTGATTATGTAAGCCCTATTATTGCACGTATCAGGACAATGATATCCAATAATGAGAAAGCGCTTATTATTTCAGTGATTGTTTTTGCCTTAATGCTTGTGGGGCTGTTTCTCCTATACCGTAAGTATAAGGACAATAAACTGGGTAAAATAATGAAGGAAATGACCCATGGGGTTCTTTCTATCCTCCTCATGAAGAAGAGGTGGCAGTTTATCACCTATACTATTCTTATCTGGCTCATGTATACCCTGCAAATCTATATAGGGCTTAAAAGCCTGCCACCTACTGAGCATTTGTCATTCCTGGCGGCACTGGTAGTGCTTGTATATGGTAGTGTGGGTATGATTGGCACACCGGGTGGAATAGGCCTGTATACTTACCTGGTAGCCCAGATACTGGGTGCCTATGCCATTGCAGAAGTACCTGCACAAGCCTTTGGCTGGATAGCTTGGGCGGTTACCACTTCTATCATTATTATTTTCGGGGTATTTTCAGCATTAACCATACATTCATACAACAGGAGGAGAAATGCAAAAATTGCAATGGATACAGCATAAAATTTTTACCAGGGAAGAACTGGTAAGGGAATGCTATGCATGGCGCCTCATGGGCAAAAAGATTGTATTTACCAATGGCTGTTTTGATATCCTGCACCACGGCCACCTGGACCTTTTGGCCCGTGCTGCCGGTTTTGGTAATATCCTTATCCTGGGTTTGAATAGTGATAGTTCAGTAAAACGGTTAAAAGGCCCCGAAAGGCCAGTAACTAATGAGAACGACCGCCTGTTCCAGATTGCCTCCTTACTTTGCGTAGATGCCG
>CAIWHI010000566.1 GCA_903912435.1 uncultured Bacteroidota bacterium
CCATTAACCGACCTTGGTTTGCAGCAGTTCCTTAAGGACGCACAAGCTATGCAATAATAAAATCAATCTAATTCATATTGAATCCGGTTGATATTCAGCCGGATTTTTTTGTTTAAGGATATTTTGTAGTTTTATTATCGATATTTAATATTCAGCCGTTTAAAAATTCCATTATGCAGGGTTTACAGGAAAAGAGGTTCGCAGTGCTTATAGATGCCGACAATGTACCCTATGCCAATGTAAAGGGCATGATGGAAGAAATAGCCAAGTACGGCACCCCCACTTTTAAGCGTATTTATGGCGACTGGACCAAACCTACAGTATCGGGCTGGAAGGGGGTATTGCTCGAAAATGCAATAACACCCATCCAGCAGTATAGCTATACAACCGGTAAAAATGCCACCGATTCTGCTATGATCATTGATGCAATGGACATCCTGTATACCGGTAAGGTAGATGGGTTTTGTATCATTTCAAGTGATAGTGATTTTACCCGTTTGGCTACAAGGCTTAGGGAAGCAGGGGTATCGGTGATTGGAATGGGTCAAAAGAAAACACCAAGTCCATTTATTGCTGCCTGTGATAAGTTTATCTATATCGAAATTTTATCGGAACCTGCCATACAAATGGTGGTGGAAGACAATAAGATTAATATAGAAAACAAAGAAGATAAAAAGGAAGAACCAATAATCACCAATACCATAAAAAGCCTGGACGAGAAAACCATCCAGCTTATAGCATCCAGCATCAGCGATTTGGCAGATGATTCGGGTTATGCGTTTTTAGGCGAGGTAGGTAATCTTATCTTGAAGAAAGAACCAGATTTTGATTCCAGAAACTATGGTTTTAAGAAATTAGGGCAGCTCATAAAGAGTACTCAAAACTTCATAATCGATGAGCGACTATCGGAAAAAGGGAATATAAAATTGGTATACATAAAAGTAAAACCCACACCGCCCCCACCCGAACCACCCAAGAAAAGAACCCGCAAAAAGCCAGAAACCAATAAGAATACAGATACTAACAAGAAGCCCGAACCCAGTAAAAAGCCTGAATCAAATAAGAAAACAGAAACCAACAAAAAACAAGAGACTAACAAAAAACAATAAGAGCCAAAAGGTCGCCGGGTATATCCGGTTCTATTTCAATTATGAAGCGTTCCATATTTTTAATTCTTCTCTTAGCAGCTATTTCTTGCGTATCGGGGTACTTAATGTCTAAAGTATCACTAATTGGTAGATTTGGGATGACCGTATTTTACCATGAATACAACTTGTTGAAAATTTGGTGGCAGGGTGCCGCGGCTGTCTTTATTATATTGATGGTATTGTTTGCGCTACACATGATATTTTATAAAAAACTACCTATCATCACTACACGATTAATGAACATAGTGTTGCTAGTGATAGCACTTGGTGGCCTATATTATTGTATTGATGATTTCAAAACCGACTTATCGCACAGGCTATTGGGGCATAGGTTCCATTACGGAGTATATCTTTTCTGGATACAATGGGCTATGATATGCCTGTTCTTCATTTTTGCAAGAAAAAAGCCTACTAGTTTCCCTATAGACCCAAATAATAATCCCCCAGCAAAAGTTTAAATAATGGAGAATATTCATTTTGGGCATCCCTTATCTCTAATTCCTGCGTAGGAAAATTGTGATTATTATTTTTTGACCAAATGCCCACTACCCTATTTACAAGGGAATTGCCATTATTTTTCACTACCAATTTACCCACTTCCTCCAAACCCTTACTGCTTGCTAAACCATGCCAGGTGGAGTACTCAATAGCAGGTAGTAAAATGGACAAATAGCCCCCCGGATTCAGATTTTTATCGAAAATCTGAAGTATATCCAAATAATCAAGAGAAAGTGTATGCCTGGACTTATTTTTCCGATCAGCGGGACCTAATAAACTATTGATAAAAAAGGGTGGGTTGCTGATAATCAGGTCGTATTTATTTGGATAAGTGAAAGTCCTTGCATCACCTTCAATTACATTTATCCTTTCCTTCCAATCAGATTGGGCAACATTTTCTTTAGCCTGGGTGGCTGCATCTTTGTCGTATTCTATGGCATTAATAAGTATATCCGGGTATCGCTGGGCCAGCATTAAGGACAGCAAACCTGTTCCCGCACCTATATCCAAAACGTGGTATACCTCGGGCAGCACAGGTGTCCATGCCCCTTGTATGCAGGCATCGGTGGTAATCTTCATTGCGCACCTATCCTGATTGATGGTAAACTGCTTAAACCTGAACCATGTATTGCTCATATCCAGGTGGCGCGTGCCGAGGGATTAGCCGAAAGGTCGGTAAAGGCACCTTTTAAGTATTTGTAATAGCCTGTTATACCTATCATGGCAGCATTATCGGTACAGTATTCAAACTTAGGAATGTAGACAGTCCAGCCATATTTTGCACCCGCATCTTGTAAAGCTTTCCTAAGGCCGCTATTAGCCGATACACCACCTGCAATCCCAATATGTTTAATCTTAAGGTCTTTGGCCGCTTTTTGCAATTTGGTCATGAGCATCTTAATAATTGTGTACTGCACAGATGCACAAATATCATTAAGGTTATTGGCAACAAAATCCGGGTCTATCTTTTTCTGGGCCTGCAAAAAGTACATTACCGATGTTTTCAATCCACTGAAACTAAACTGATAATCCTTCATTTCCGACAATGGAAATTTGAATTTCAATGGGTCGCCCAGGGCTGC
>CAIWHI010000567.1 GCA_903912435.1 uncultured Bacteroidota bacterium
TTAGTGACTGGAGTTCAGACGTGTGTCTTCCGATCTTGTAAAGGCACCAAAACCGTATCCTTCACCACCCTATATTTTTTAAAAACCAACCTACCAACACTACCTTTTGGTCCTAAATCAATTATTCTATTCTTTCGGTTACCGATAGGATAACTAGGCCTATCCGATATCTTGTCCCAATAAACAAACCGACCATTTAGATTTACCCAAACATAATAGCTTACCGGACTGGAATGAAAACCCAAATCACCAATCCCTGCCAAATCCGAAACACCATCCATATTGAAATCCCTAACCACAAACCAGTACCCCACACTATTAAAAGGAAAGACTTTGGCGGCAAATTGGGCATTGGTCATGGTAACAAATGCCTCACCTTCCAGGTACTCAATTAGTTTTTTGGGTAGTTTGGCTTTGGTCATTTTATCCAAATGAACCTCTAGCCCTACCCTCAAATCCTGGTCTGTTTTTCCTGAATCAACATCTGGGATAAAGCTAATCCGTAATTTAACCCAACCATGGATTAGTACCTTACCCACTTTGAAACTAAGTATCTGCTTGGTAGTATCCCCTTCGGCATAAGTTATATTTTGGGGCACAGCGTTCCGCCCCCAACTACTTGTGGATAGGCAAAAACAGAACACAAGTACCAAAAGTACTTTCATAGGAATAATTAGAGCACCCCGAAATAATGCATTATCTGGGCCATACACTTATCGTGGGCTGTATGCTGCTTATGGGCATACCATTCGGCGGTCCATCTAATGGCAGTCTTTGCATCCATATGAGCTACCCAACCAAGGTCGGCCTGCGCTTTAGAACTATCCAGCAATAGCAATTTAGCCTCATGTACTGCAGTAGCATTTGAGATATCCTCATAATTACCACCACCAAAGCTAGCTATGAATACCTTAGTCAAGTCTTCCACAGTGAGCATATCATCGGGTTTAGGCCCAAAATTATAAGCCGTGCTGTACTTAATAGGGTCTTCATTCATTTTGGCAGCTAATAACAAATAGGCTCCCAATGGTTCCAACACATGTTGCCATGGTCGTATAGATGCCGGATTGCGCAAACCCACAGTTTCGCCAAATGTGATAGCCCTTACAATATCTGGTATGATGCGGTCGTCAGAATAATCGCCCCCACCAATAACATTGCCCGCACGGGCAGCAGCTATTGCCTTACCATGCTTTTCATATGTATTAGGATTGAAAAAAGAACGCCTGTAGGAGTCAATAACTATTTCGGCAGCAGCCTTACTCGCAGAATAAGGATCGTAACCACCCAATTTATCATCTTCTTTAAACGGCAATCCCCTTTCAGGATTATCATACACCTTGTCGGTGGTAATCATCACCCCTACACATTTATTTTTCAGGCTCCTGATAGCATCCAGCACATGGGCAGTACCCTGTGCATTCACCAAAAAGGTATATGAGGGCATATCATAGCCTCTGCGAACTAATGCTTGTGCTGCAAAATGAAATACATAATCAGGCTCAAACCGCACCAACTCTGAGCTGAGCTTTTGCTTGTCACATATATCACCTATCACACTGCTATAACACAGCGAGTCTCCCTTTATCTGATAGTACAGATCATTATTTTTTTCAGGTGCCAGGCTATACCCCTTCACCTGGGCTCCCAGCCAATGCAGAATCTGTACCATCCAGGCACCCTTGAAACCGGTATGACCGGTTAGAAATACCTTTTTACCGTTGAAAGCGGCTTTTAAATAATCGAATGTTACCACTTTTTCCATAAAGGCCCGGTTTCCCAAAGATTTTCTAATTCCTCCTTATCACGTAAAGTATCCATGCATTTCCAGAAACCATGATGCTTGTATGCCGCAATTTGTTTGTCGCGGGCCAGGTCATTCATGGGCTGGCGTTCCCACATTATATCGTCTGCATCATCGTGCAGGTAATCTTTTATTGAAGGGTCAACTATGAAAAAACCACCATTAATCCATGTTCCTGAATCCGCAGGTTTTTCTTCAAAGCTATCAATAGTACCATTATCTTCCATCTTAATAACACCAAACCTGCTTGTAGCCTGTATAGCAGTCATAGTGCAAATCTTCCCACTTGCCTTATGGAATTCCAATACTTCATCCAGGTTCACATCGCTTACACCATCGCCATATGTAAGCATAAACGGCTCATTCCCAACATATGGTAATACCCTTTTCAACCTTCCGGCAGTCATCGTATCGAGTCCTGTATCTATCAGGGAAATCTTAAAAGGTTCGGCCTGGTTACGGTGTACTTCTAATGAATTATTAGAAAGGTCCACAGTGATATCGGCATTATGAAGGAAATAATTGGCAAAATATTCCTTTATCATCCAGCCTTTATAACCCAGGCAAATGATAAATTCGGTATGCCCATAAGCAGCATAAATCTTCATAATGTGCCAAAGAATTGGTTTGCCCCCAATCTCTATCATAGGTTTAGGACGAAGTGACGACTCTTCGGAAATACGTGTTCCGCGGCCTCCTGCAAATATGACTACTTTCATGGCAACAAATATAAATGAAAAACACCTTCCAGATAAATGAGAGCAAGGTTAATTTAAGTGAATTGGGTAAATGTGGAAAAATAATTGAAACTGGTTTTGAGGTAAGATTTTGAAATTCCAATAACTAAAAATATCCTTACTGGCGCGATTGTTCCGAAGGACTACTCATTTCTACTAAATAACCCAGTCAGCGACTGATCTTCAAAGCACAATAGCCGAAGTGAAACAAATGCCCAAACCTTGTTCCATTTATACTTACGCAATCATGGCAGACTACAATAATTACTGTCAGAAACACCAGGTACGACACCCTCTCCCGTCTGTCCCACTTTTTCTGCGGGAGAGAGGGCCGGGGTGAGGCCTACGAATAGCTCCCTCTGGCGCGAGTGTTCCGCAGGACCACTCGTGTCCATAAAATCCTCCGGATTGTATCTGGCATTCACCTTCCCAAAGCCAAATAGGATTTCCCAAGCCAATTAGAATTACTATGTAACCAA
>CAIWHI010000568.1 GCA_903912435.1 uncultured Bacteroidota bacterium
GCAGAAAAATCTTTCAGCGCACCGCCCCAGCAACCTACAGGTGTGCGGACAGCGGATACAATATATACTTCTCTCATAAAAATTTTTAAGTGCGGCGAAATTACGAAAATCCCAATGGAATAATGTATTTGGATAAATGATTTAGGTTAGGCACACCGGCTATTTAGATGTAGGAATAAGCAGAATTTATTTCGGCAATCCCTGAACGATATTAAATCTATATTACCAACTGCTACCAAGTCTAAACCAGCACTTCAAATCAACTTTTCATCCCCATTTTTAACTTCGCATATTGCATAAACTTACCTGAACGGAAATAATATCCCCGGCCATCTTGTTGGGCAATCATCAGTTTTATTTTTTCTTCGGAATAGTACTTTGCTACTAACTCAAATAAACTTTTTATACTTTCAACATCCTCCTCTGTTACTATATAATCATCATTTTTTTTAATAACATTTTCCAGGAACTTATTTTTATCAGCAGCTATCATATCCTCGGCATACGGAAGAATCATAGTGTAGGGGGAATAGGAATCCACATAGTCTATCATCTTCTTATAGCTCTGCTCGTAATTCAATAATTTAAACCTGAATTCTATCGGAGCCCTATTTCTTGAAAAAGCAGCATTACTAGCCTTTGTTAATAAGCGGGTTCTCCAGGGTCTGCGCTCATCGAGGGGTAAATGGTTGTAAATAAATTTATAATCTTCAAAATCATAGGTAAATGGCAATAAGTCATTGAGCACATTAAATAGTCCATCCTCATCATTTTGTAGTTTATAAATGGTTTTAAGTGCCC
The DNA here is from genome assembly GCA_903912435.1 of uncultured Bacteroidota bacterium. Taxonomy (GTDB): domain Bacteria; phylum Bacteroidota; class Bacteroidia; order Chitinophagales; family Chitinophagaceae; genus Nemorincola. The sequence continues at coordinate 802 of CAIWHI010000568.1, forward strand.
GCAGATAGGGTAAGTTAAACTCAGGCCGGTAGTTGCCTGCCATTTGCTGCCTTGCATAGGTAGCAGCCAATTCAAGAATATCATTTTCAACTAAGGCATTAATTAGTTTTTCATTAAAAATATTGTCGTACTTCACCGGCTTAAACACCTGCACGTACTCGGTCAGCATCCCATACTTATTAACCAAATCAAAAATAAGGTTGGTATATATTCCTGAATTGACAATTTCGGACTGCGACTTTTCCTTATACTGGTCAACCAACCATTTAATTATTTGTGTCCTTCTTTCTACACTGCTATTGGTGCATAAATTCTCCAAATGAATGAGGTATATCAGGCGGTAATTATTCTTATTGACAAATACATTGTTCACAAAGAAACCAACTGCCTTCTTCCAGGTATCCTCATCATACAAAATATTGATACACTCTTCCGATTTCGAAAGGATTTCTTCAATCAGCTTGGGTATTTTATTACTATTGAGGTTGATTTTGTAGTAAAAGAACATAAACCCATCGAGCATGGTATGGAAGTTCATAAAGGCAGCTTCATCCATCACATTGGCCTGGTATTGGGTGATAACAGGTTTCAGAACTTCGTCCCATAAGTCCACTACCTTCTTTAACTGGCTTACTTCAATATTCTTTTTATTACCTACTACTACCTTAATGCTGTTATTAATTATCTTCAATACATCATCAGGTGTAAATATCTGTGTAGCTGTTGAAAAACGATTAATAAAAGAAAGCTCAAGGTCCTTGTTTTTACCCAATATTTCCTTCGCCCATTCTTTTAATTCCAAAAAGGATACTTCTTCTAACAAAGCCTCAACGGCACTTACTTTCTTTTTCGCCTTTACGGTAGTAGCAGGTTTAATCTTTTTGCCATTGGCTACATGAACCAATAAGGCTGCTTTATGACGGCAAAATGTATTACC